>JBEKNN010000004.1:0-88004 GCA_049522755.1 Bryobacteraceae bacterium
TACCGTTGACGCCGGAACTGCAGTCTCAGTTGGCGGTGCAATCGATCGCGGAAGACGTGCGCGGCGCCGTGTGGGCTTCTTTCATACCGTATGGATTGGCCAAAATGGGAAGGTGGGCATTGGACCAGGAATGGAGGACTGACCGGTTTGCCGGAGGCGTGGGTTGTGATCCTGAACCCCGGCCCCGACGGTAAACTTTGGGCTGGCTACCTGAACGGGGAAGTAGCCGTCATCGATGGAAGTTCCGTGCGAAAGTTTTCGGTAAAAGATGGCCTGAATATTGGGCCCGTGGCGGCCATCTTGAGCGGCCGATCGGATTGCTGGCTTGCGGGTGTAAATGGGTTGGTACGTTTCGACGGCCAGCGCTTCCACAAACTGTCGGAGGCGAACAACAGGCCATTTTCAGGAATCACAGGAATTGCCGAAGCGAGAAACGGCGATCTTTGGCTCAACGCATGGGATGGGGTACGGCGTGTCGCGGCGGCCGAACTGCGGGAAGCGGAGAAGAATCCGGCATACGCGGTTCATTCCGACCTCTACGACCTCACGAATGGCTTGCCGAGTGTTCCACAACGCATTCGGCCCTTTCCGACCGCGGTTTCGGCCCCCGATGGCCGCATTTGGTTTGGTTTGCGGGCGGGCGCTGTATCAGTCGATCCGGAGGATCCCAGTCTCAACTCTCCCGTCCCTCCCGTTTCTATCGTGCGCGCAATTGCGGATGGAAAAACCTTTAACGCTGCCACGAATGCCAAGCTCGCCGCGCGAACAAAAAACCTGGAAATCGATTACACCGCTGTGAGTCTGAATCGCTCGAGTCGAGTGCGCTTTCGATACAAATTGGAAGACATCGATGCAGGCTGGCGGGATGCCGGTTCGCGCCGGCAAGCCTTTTATAATAATCTGCCCCCAGGTAAGTATCGGTTTGTGGTAAGCGCCTCCAACGGGGACAACTTATGGAATGAAGCGGGCGCCGCCATGTACATGGAAGTTCCGGCCGCGTTCAACCAGACCACCTGGTTTCGTTCACTCTGCGTGCTGGCGGCAATGCTGGGTCTTTGGGGCATCTTGCGATTACGCATTAGACGGACCGTTGCAAAGGTGCAGGCGCAGTTCCGGGAGCGAATGCTCGAACGAGAACGCATTGCAGGCGACCTGCACGATACATTGCTGCAAGGCTATCTGAGCGCTTCGCTCCAGGTACACGCCGCTTTCGGCCGGTTAGCGGAGGATTCGCCGGCCAAGCAGCCGTTGAGAAGAGCCCTGGAGCTCATTGGAAAAGCGAGTGAGGAAAGCCGGGTCGCCCTGCGAGGAATTCGTTCCTCGCAACTCGGGGACTTGGAACTCGGGCAGGCTTTGTCTCGCGTTCCTCAGGAACTTGCCGCTTCCGCGGATGTTGGATTCCGGGTGCGCGTGGAAAGTCGCCCGCGATGTTTGCGGCCGGTTCTCCTGGACGATGTCTACCGAATCGGACGCGAAGCCATAATGAATGCGTTTCAGCACGCGGGAGCAACCAACATCGAAGTCGAGGTAGAGTACGCCGCAAATCGGCTTCGTATGCTGGTTCAGGACAACGGGTGCGGCATCGATGCCCAGCTATTGCAGTCGGGAAAAGCGGGGCACTGGGGGCTGAAGGGAATACGGGAACGGGCCGAACGAATTGGCGCCAAGCTGAATCTTCTCAGTAATCCAGGAGCGGGAACCCAGGTGGTACTGACGGTTGCCGCCGAACTTGCTTTCCAGCCCGAAGATGTTGGCAAAAGACGAGGATGGGTTCATAGACTTTTTCGCCCAGACTCAGGTCATTCCGAACCACCTGAAAGGGAGGACCGAGATGAACGAGCTAGTCCGCATCAGAATATTGAGCGTTGACGATCACGCGCTTGTGCGTGAGGGCATCGCCACAGTCATCAACGATCAGCCGGACATGCAAGTGGTAGCGGATGCAGCCACCGGGGGCCAAGCGATTTCCCAATTCCGGCAATGCCAGCCGGACGTGACGCTGCTCGACCTGAGACTTCCCGATATGAGTGGCATAGAGGCGCTAACTGCTATACGGAGCGAATTCCCGGAAGCTCGGATCGTCATGTTGACAACGTTCGACGGGGATGTAGAAGTTCAGCGCGCGCTGGAAGCGGGCGCGCGCGGCTATCTGCTCAAAAGCATGACTCCGGAAAGCATGTTCCAGGTCATTCGGCAGGTTCACAAGGGGAAAAAGTACGTTTCGCCGGAAATTGCCGTGAATCTTGCGGATCATCTATCCGACGAGCGGCTGACTCCGCGCGAGCTAGACGTACTGGCGCAAATTGCCGAAGGGAATCGCAACTGTGATATTGCCGCCAAGCTGTTTGTCACGGAGGGAACCGTGAAAATGCACGTCAAGAACATCATGCAGAAGCTTAGAGCCACCGACCGGACTCACGCAGTCACAATCGCCGTCCGGCGCGGCATCATTCGGCTCTGAAGACTCTGCTCCTACCGAGAAAGTGGTACCAGAGAATCTCTCTTTCGTGAGTATCGAGCATGCGTGGCAAGCGGGTATCCTGACAGGGCCGTGCACCTGTAAGGTCAACACAGCAGACAAGGAGATCCTGGCTGCGACGGTTGTTTTCTGCCTATCCGGGAGGCCTGGCTGGCATTGGCTTGGTGCTGCTGAGGTCGGTTATCGGCTTCACGGCGGCGTGGCAGGGGATACTATGGTTGGCAACCAGGGACGCGGCGACTACAGTTCGTATTGTCGGGGGCCTCGCGGTTCTTACTGGCATTTTGCTGGTAACAGGATTTCGAACCCGCCTCGCTAGCTTGTTAATCGCGTTAGGAATCGCATTCATCTCGCTAGGCGCCTTTCCGCTGCCAACGCGGGGTCTCTTTGACGGGTTGTTGCCCACTCTATTCGCAGAAACCATGAGCACGGCTGTAGTATTCCTTGGCCCCGGGGCATTCTCTGTCGACGCCTATCTATACGGACGCAAGGAAATTATCATTCCGTATCGTTCCCGTGAATAACTGATCGACTGCGGGAGAATGGCGGACTGTCCCGTGCCTGGTGGGAAAGTGAACGCGCGGACCACTATTCACTATCGAGATAGAGTGGTCTCGGCTGCAAGGGATATCGCAGAAAAACGCACCAATGGGGAATTTCGCGTGTTCCAATCACTGCTCTCGCCGGCACAGAGTTATTGCCGGGGAGGTTGCGGAGGGATGCCGAGCTCGACGGCGAGGAGGCGCTCTTCCACCAAGCCCAGCCGGGCGACGGTTTCGGCGTGAGCTCTATCGATCGCATCGAAGCGGTTAGAATACTCAAAGGAAACTCGTTCCAGGGCGCTCTGCCACTCGGTCGGCATTTCGCCCGCGGCGTCCCGAAACGACGGGATGGATGCGTCAGCGTGAGCTTTGCCGGATTCCTCGACCGCCCGGGTGGGCGCTTCGGTATGAGCCGAGTTGTCTCCATCATAAATCCCATTTACAATTCCACCATTGCCGCAATCTCCGCTCCAATCGCCAGCGACGCCGTGGCCGCGGGGCTCGGCGCATTCAGCACATGGAGCGCATTAGGGCGCGCGATCAATCGGAAATCCTGCTCCAACTCCCCACCCGGCGTTATAGCTTGCGCGCGCACGCCGGAGCCGCCGGTCTCAAGGTCGTCCGGCTGAATCTCCGGCACCAGCCGCTGCAGCGAGCGACAAAACAAATTGCGACTGAAACTGCGCCGCAATTCGTACCAGCACATCGAGGGATAGCGCCGCAAGAAGCGCCAGAGACCGCCATAGCTTAATGCGTCGAAGAGGTCGCGCGCGTTGAAATCGGTCTTGCGGTAACCTTCGCGCGAAAGCGCCAACACCGCATTCGGGCCGGCCTCGATGCCGCCGTGAATCAGGCGCGTGAAGTGCACGCCCAGAAACGGAAATCGCGGATCGGGAACCGGGTAGATCAGATTCCGCACCAGATCCTGACGGCCGCGCTTGATCTTGTAATACTCGCCGCGAAAGGGCACGATGCGCATGTCGCGACTCTCGCCAGCCAGCTCCGCCACGCGGTCGCAGTGCAGGCCGGCGCAATTCACCAGGAAATCCGCCTCGAAATCGCCTGCCGGAGTTAGCGCCAGCCACGCGCCTGCGCGCTGATCGAGGCGCTCCACGCGCGCCCGGGTAACCACCGCGGCGCCGCGCTCCGTCAGTTTTCGAACCAGCGCTGCGCAAACTTCGGCGTAATCGACAATGCCTTCCTGCGGTACGCGCAGCGCCGCCACTCCGCCGGCGTGCGGCTCGATCTCGCGCATCTGGTCGCGGTCAAGCCAGCGCAGACCTTCCAATCCGTTGGCGGCGCCGCGTTCCTGCAAGGCCCGCAGGCGTTCCACTTCGCTCTCGTCCGCGGCCACCACCAGCTTGCCGCAGATCTCGTGCGGGATGGCGTTTTCCTGGCAGAATGCCACCATCTGCCGGATGCCTTCCACCGCCAGCCGCGCCTTTACCGAGCCGGGTTTGTAGTAAAGACCGCAGTGCAGAACGCCGCTGTTATGGCCGGTCTGGTGACGGCCCACTGCGTCTTCCTTTTCGAGCACAGTGACGCGCGCCCCGGGGAAGCGCTCGGTGAGCCGATAGGCCGTGGCTAGCCCGACAATGCCGCCGCCGACGATGACGATTCTGCTATTCCGCATAATCCGGGCTCCGAGTCAAACGGCGCGTTCACACGAGTGTGAACGCTGCGCGCACGAGTGCGCACGCCACAGGCTGTGTCACTGTGGTACGTCTACCCAGGCGCGCCGTTGGCTGCTGTTCATCTCGGCTTCGAGAACCGTGAGCTGCCGCAAGCCATCCACGAATTGCGGGTACTCCGGCTCGACGGCGAGGTCTTCGATCGAGTGGTAGAACCGCCGGAACACCTGCTTGAACGTGTCGTCGTAGCCTTCGCTGTGGCCGCCGGGCAGATCGGCGTAAGAGCGCGCGCCTTCCTTCAAAAGCGCCGGGTCCTTGATCATCACCTGGTTGGCCGAGTTGCGATTGCCGATCCACAATTCGTCGGGCCGTTCCTGGTCCCACGCCACGCCGCTCTTGCTTCCGTAGATTTCGATGCTCAGGCGGTTCTTGCGTCCCGCCGAGACCTGACTCGCGGTGAATGCGCCGCGCGCGCCATTCCCCATGCGGAACACCACGGCGCCGAAGTCTTCCGTATCGACCGGCGTCTCCACGTAATCCTCGGGCTTGAGCGATTTGCCGGCGAACGTCTCAATCGATCCCTTGGGCCGCTTGCGCGTTTTGTGAAACGTGTTCAAATCGGCGCAAAGCGACGCGATGCGCTGCCCGGTGACATGCTCGGCCATATCGCACCAGTGCGAGCCGATATCGGCCATGCAGCGCGAAGGGCCGTTGTCTTTGGTTTCCACGCGCCAGTTCCAATCGGTGTCGTAGAGCAGCCAGTCCTGCGAGTAGGTTCCCTGCACCACCAGGATTTCGCCCAGGTCGCCCGCCTCGCGCATGCAGCGCATCTGCTGCGCCATGGGGTAATACCGCAGATTGTGGAAAGTGCAATTGCGCTTGCCGGCCTCGCGCGCCTTGGCCACCATGTGGCGGGCTTCTTCGGACGATACGGCGAGCGGCTTCTCGCAGAGCACGTGCTTGCCGGCCTCCAGCGCATCGAGCGCCATGGGCAAATGCAGCGCGTTGGGCGTGCAGATGTGGACGGCGTCGATGGATGGGTCTTCCAGAATGCGCCGGTAGTCGCCCGCCGTCTTGGGAATGCTCAGTTGCTCGCCGAGCAGGGCGGCCTTTGCATCGGTGCTCGCCGCCACGGCCGCCACTTCCACGTTGCCCAACCGGCGGATACCTTCGATATGTACGCGCCCCACAAAACCGGCGCCGAATACTGCCGCTTTAAATTGCCTCATGTTGGTCTAGCCTACCGCAAAAGTTGTTGCCGCCAAAATTCGTGGTTTGATAGGTTAGTCTGATAAGTTAACCATGGTTGTTCGGATCCGGTTTGGCAAGCGCTCCGTTGTCAGTCAGAATCGGCGCGCCGCGCTGGCGCTGGCTGCGCTGCTCGATCCGGCGGCGGTCATGGCGCTGGCGCTGGGGCTTTGGGGCATTGCCGCGGAGTTGAGATGGGTGGGTACTTTCGCTATTCCCTCGGGCTTGTTTTCGCACTGGGAGACGTGGATGGCCGCGGCCGCGGGACTGGAGTTTTGCGCGGTGGCGCTGAACCGGTACGGCAAGAATGGCGGCGCCGCGGCCGTTTGATATCCTAAACTAAGAGACCCGTCATGCGTTATTCCCGGTATTCGTACCGCCGCTCCACCTTTTTCGGGTACTTCCCCACCGGCGTCAAGTGGCTGCTGATCAGCAATACCGCCGTCTTCATTCTCACCACGCTCTTCGGCCGCGCATTTCAGGACGATATCGCCCTGCTGGCGCTGGCGCCGGTGTTGGTGGTTTACCACTTCTGCTTTTTCCAGCTTTTCACCTACATGTTCCTGCATGCAGGCATCACCCACCTGCTGTTCAACATGCTTACGCTGTGGATGTTTGGCGTCCAGCTGGAACGCGATTGGGGCACCCGGCGCTTCCTGAAATACTACTTCATCTGCGGCATCGGCGCGGGGTTGTGCGATGTGGCGCTCAACGCCGCCATCGGGAACTGGAACACGCGCACCATTGGAGCATCCGGCGCGATCTTCGGATTGCTGCTGGCGTTCGGCGTTCTCTATCCCAACCAGACGGTCCTGATGAATTTCCTGTTCCCCATCAAGGCCAAGTACCTGGTGATGATTTACGGCGCCATCGAACTGATTCTCGCCTTCAGCGTGAATAACGGCGTCAGCAACATCGCGCACCTGGGCGGGATGGCGTTTGGCTACGTTTACCTCAAGGGCCGCATGCCGCGCCTGCGCACGCCCGACTGGCGCACCGCCTACCGGCAATGGAAACTGCAGCGGGCCAAGAAAAAGTTTCAGGTCTATATGCGAAAGCACAATGACCGCGGGCCTTGGGTGAATTAGCGGCGCGTTTTCCGCACGCAAAAAACTCGGCGCCACCTCCGCCTCTCGATCTCTGTTTCCTCCTTGCCACCATGGTCTCGATGAATTGCCCGTACTAAAACCGGCTCACCAGGATCTCAGAACTCTTCACAATTTTCTGTCGCGCAACCACGCAAGTTTCCCGCCTATATGAACGGCGACGACCGTCGCGCGGGTGCTCTCCGGAACTCACCGGGACCAATCTCGCAGGAGAAGCGCAGGCGCGTTCACACGATTGTGAACGCTGCACGCATGGAGTGCGTGCGCCACCATCTGGCTCAAGTTCCCTCGCTGGCGAGAGGCACTCCCTTTGAATAGCCGGCCATCCAGGCAACCCCGCCTCCGCCCAACGCGTCTGTTTGGTATAGTTACTCTCAGAAGTACACCTATGCGACTATCCACTCGAAATGTATTGTGCATCTGCGGCCTGGCCGCGTTTGCAGGCCTCACTTTCGCCCAGGATCAGGGACCCATCCTCAACGGCCCCACCGTCGCCAAGAAGAAGTCGAGCGACTCCACCGACGGCACAACCACCACCGCGCCCGATGCGAATCCCCCTAAGATCCCCTCGGAGTTCAGCAAGAAGGACAAGCCGGACATGGCCGGTGCGCCCAACTTCAAAAGCCAGGTGGACATCGTCACGCTCGACGCCGCCGTGCTCGACAATAAAGGCCAGTTCATCCCCGGTATTCCGCCGCAGGCTTTCCGCGTGCTTGAGGATAACGTCCCGCAGAAGCTTCAGAAGGTGGATCTGGGTCAGGCGCCGTTGACCATCGCGCTGCTCATCGAATTCAGCGGCAAATTCCAGCGGTTGTACGGCCCCACCTGGTTTCAGACGCTGCAGCTTGCCTGGGGATTTGCCAGCACGCTCAAGCCAGACGATTACATGGCGGTGATCGCGTACGACATCAAGCCGGAGATTCTGTCCGATTTCACTACCAACCGGCAGCAGACGCAGGCCGCCCTGCACCAGCTCACGATTCCCGCATGGCAGGAGGCGAACCTCTTCGACGCGCTCACCGACACCGCCGATCGCATGTCCGGCATCGATGGCCGCAAGGCGATTCTGGTACTCACTTCGGGCATCGATACCTTCAGCAAGATCACTTTCGACAAGGCGCGCAAATCGCTGCAGGAATCCGGCGTGCCCGTCTACGCGATCAGCCTGATGCAGTTCCTGCGCACCATCAACGAGGCCCGCATGGGTCCGATTCAGAACATGGATTTTCTGCAAGCCGACAATGAGTTGCGCACGTTCTCCAAGGAGACTGGCGGCCGCGCGTTTTTCCCGCGCTTCGAAGGCGAAAACCCCGGCATCTTTCAGGATATCCAGCAGGCGCTGCGCAACGAATATGTGATTACTTATACGCCCAGCAACAAGGCGCACGATGGCAGCTTCCGGAAACTCAAGGTGGACCTGGTGAACCCTGCCACCAACGAGCCGATCGTTCTCAAAGACGAGAAGGGCAAGCCCATCAAATACTCCGTGATTACCAAGCCGGGCTATAAGGCTCCGCGCGCCGTGGAATAACGGCGGTTGTCAAGAATTAAATTCCCAGCTTTTTGAGAACGATGCAAACGCGATTGACAGGAACGTTACGTTCCTGTTACTCTCGCATCCGCTCGATGAAAAATCTGCCAGCCCCAATTCCTCATATCCTCCTCGTAGACGATAGCCGCGACGGACTACTGGTCCGGCGGGCGTTGCTGGAGGAACTCGGCTTCACTGTGGAGGTCGCCGAAAACGGCGAGAAGGGCTTTGCGCTTTTCCAGACATCCAACTTCGACGTGGTGGTCACCGATTACCGTATGCCGTTTATGAATGGCGTCGAAATGATCGCCCGCATCCGCCAGAGCGACCCCCACGCGCGCATCGTACTGCTCTCGGGATTCGTGGAGCCGCTGGGATTGACAGCGGAGAATACCGGGGCGGATTCGGTTATCGCCAAGAGCGCCAACGAACCCGGTCATCTGGCGCGCGCGGTCAAGCGCCTTGTCAACGCCGGCAAGCGCAAGCCGCCCTCCGTGCAAAAGGGCGGGCCGAAACGTTTTCGGGCTGCCGCCGGCTAAATCTGCCACACTGGGAGCAATGCGGTTTCATCTTGCCCGCGCGCTTCTGGCATTCGCTCTGATTCCGGCAGTGTGGGGCGCTGCCACGGCGACGCCCAAACATCCGGTTGTCAAGACGGAGCGGCTCGCGCCCATCAAGGCTTCGTTGGCGGTCCGGCGCTGGATGAAGGGCATGACGCTGCGCGACGAAGTGGCGCAACTGGTCTTCATTCCGTTTTATGGCCAGGCGCCCAATTCGCGCACGCGGGCCTACCGCAACTTCATGCGGCTGATCCACGATACCAAGGTGGGCGGCCTGATTCTGCTCAACGCCTCGAACGGCCGCGTCACGGTGAAGGCCGAGCCCTACGCGCTGGCGGCGTTCCTGAACCGCATGCAGCGCTTCGCCAAGGTTCCCTTGATGGTGGGCGCAGATTTCGAGCGCGGCGCTTCCATGCGCGTGGACGGCGTCACTGTATTTCCTCACGCCATGGCATTCGGCGCGGCGGGCGACCCGGCCCTTTCGCGCTTTGAGGGTGAGGTGACCGCGCGCGAGGCCCGCGCGCTGGGTATTGAGTGGGTCTACTACCCGGTGGCCGACGTCAACAACAACCCCGACAACCCGATCATCAACATCCGCTCCTTCGGAGAGAATCCGCAAGACGTGGCGGCGCACGTGAAAGCGTTCATCGAGGGTGCGCATTCGGATAAGAAGAACTACATTCTGACCACTGCCAAACATTTTCCGGGGCACGGCGACACGGCGGTGGATACGCACCTGAACCTTGCCTCCATCCCCGCCGATATGGACCGCCTGCAGCATCTGGAGCTGGTGCCGTTCAAGGCCGCGATCGAGGCTAACGTCGATTCCATTATGACGGCGCACATCGCTGTGCCCGCCCTCGCGCCGCCCGACCTGCCGGCCACGCTTTCGCCCGCTATCCTGACCGATCTGCTGCGCAAACAGCTCGGCTTCAAGGGCCTGGTGATCACCGATGCGCTGGACATGGGCGGCATCGCGCAGGGTTTCAGCAACGCCGATGCGGCCGTGCGCGCACTCGAGGCCGGCGCCGATACCTTGCTGATGCCCGCCGATCCCGACGTTGCCATCCGCGCCGTGGTTGCGGCCGTGGAGAGCGGCCGTCTCACTCGCACGCGCATTCGGGAGAGCGTGGTGAGAATTCTCGCCGCTAAAGAGCGCACCGGCCTCGACCGCAAGCGGTTCGTGGATCTGGAAGGCATCGGCGACGTGGTGGATTCGCCCGAAGACAACGCGCGCGCGCAGGAAATCGCCGACCGCGCCGTGACGCTGGTGCGCAATACCGGCAACGCCGTGCCCCTGGCCGCGCCGGACCGCGCATGCTTCGTGGTAATGCCTGAAGGCCGGTACTCCGCCGAAGGCCACATTCTCTTGCAGGAGATTCGTAAGCGCACGCGCGGCGCATCCGTCACGCAGGCCGATCCGTCCATGTCGCGGGAGACGCTGGACGAGGCTATCGCAAAGCTACAAAGCTGCGATAACTATGCCGTTGCGGCATTCTCTTCGGGGGGCTCGGGCAGCGGACTGGCGGGCCTGTCGGGAGAGCTGCCGCATGTGATGGAAGCGCTCATCGCATCGGGCAAGCCGGTGACGCTGGTGGCGTTAGGGAATCCGTATCTCTTGCGCAGCTTCCCGAATGTAGCCGCGTACATGGCTACATTCAGCACGGTTCCGCCATCTGAGGTTGCGGCGGTCAAAGCGCTGTGGGGTGAGATCGCAATTAGCGGCCATCTGCCGATCACTATACCGGGATTGGCTAACTACGGCGAGGGGATACAAGTTGCGATGAGGGCAAAATGAGTAACGATCGGGTAAGCCGACTGCAAACCGGGGTGTTCGCCCGTGCCGGCGGAGTAGGAGAGAGAGCGACTCCGGGCGCGAAGGCGTTCGTGCTGGAACGGCGAAGCATGCGAGAGAACGCCGGACGCTAAACTGAAAACAGACGCATGTTGATATCGCTTCTCGCACGACTGGAGCGACTGTCGCGCAATGCGCTGGCGCATCTTGCGCGGCAGAAACTCACGGGTCGCCGCTAAGCCAAAATCCGGTAGTGGGTCAGTTTGGCTTTTTTCACAGCCGTTGGTAGTGTCTCAGTTGAATTTCTGAGCGCAGTCCGTCGGGCGAGTCGCGCGATTAAGCAGGAACGTAGGTCAACCGAATCAAGTCATCGGCGATTAAATCGCTGGCGACCAGGTGGAGCGGCGGCCGTGGGCCGGCGAAGAATGGCGCGCCACCACCAAGCACGACGGGGCGGAGGTAGAGTCGATACTCATCGATAAGACCGGCCTCGCTCAGGCTTTGCGCCAGGGCTGGTCCGCCAACTTGAATCTCGCCAGCCAGCTCAGCCTTCAGCCCGCGTATCACCTTCTCGAAGTCATCCGCGACAAGGGTGGCGTTGGGACCAACCGACTTGAGGGTACGCGACACGACCCACTTCGGCTGGCTCCGCCACGCCACCGCGAAGTCGCGATCCTCCGCGTCCCAATCGGGAAGATCTTCGTCCCAATAACGCATGATCTCGTACATGCGGCGACCGTAGACGACTCCCGTCAGGCCGCGCACCAGCCCGATGAAGTGACGGAAGGCCGCGGGCGGAGGCGGCCCAAGCTTCATGTGGTCGACGTAGCCATCGAGGGACTGGCTCAATCCGTAGACAAGTTTTGCCATGCTGCAAATCTCCCTCCCACGTTCTTCAGAATAGCGTGAGCCGACGTCACGCTGAGGTGAGGTTGAACACTACCGGTGCGCCGCATTGTAGGTGTGACCAATAACCAGAGGTCCGCTTCCCAATCCCGAGATTCAAACTGAGACGCTACCCAAAATCCGGGGGCTCTCTTCATAGCACGCAATTTGCGCGTGCCATCGAGCCCCCGTTTCCTTTAACTAATCCGCTGAGCAGTTTTCAGAAATAATACTTTAGCGCGAGTTGCTGGTCGCGATTGCCCGATTTGCCGGTAATCTTGCCAAACACGGCTGAAGTCGGAGGGGTAGTGGGACCGCTCCAGTTGGGATGGTTGAGGGTGTCGTATTGCTCCCAGCGGAGCATGAATCTGTGCCTTTCCGTCACCCGGAATTCCTTGAAAAGCGCCGAGTTCGTATACCACGCGCCGGGCCCGTAGAACGCGTCGCGGACGCGCTGTGGGTTGATGGTTCGGGCGGGCGGAGGAGTGAATTCAGCCGTGCCGGACGAAGTTGTGGGCTGGAAGTAGAAGTTGGGATCGGCAGAAGTGCCGCCCTGCGAGTATTGGTCGGTAACCCGGAGAGGGCCGTTGACCCGGTACTGCGTACCGCCACCAGGGCCGACTCCGGCGTAATCCGTGCCGGTCCCGATAGAGAAATCCGATCCGCTCGTGTAGGTGTAGACTCAGTCGAGCGACCAGCCGCCGAGGAGTTTAGTTTGTGGGCCATACTGTTTCCGGTCTTGAAGATCGGCAACGGTCGAGTCATCAACCACAGGCCACAGACTTTTGTAGTGGAGTGCGAGCAATGCGCGTGCTTTCTTGCAACGGCCGTCAACGGAAGGGGGCTGCCGCCTGCCCGGCCCGCAGTCTGTTCAGCATCTTCTGCACCAGGGGATCGGGCCGGATGCGCAGGGCGGCCTCATATTCGGTAATCGCCTGCCTAAGCCCGCCGGGAGTCTGCGCGAGGGCGGTTCCGAGGTTGACGTGCGCTTCTACGAAATCAGGTTCGCTTCGCAGGGCCGCCTCAAATTCAGCAATGGCCTCGGGCAACCGGCCAGGTATGCGTGCCAGTGCCGTCCCCAAGTCATAGTGGGCGTCTGCGTCATCGGGCCGAATCCGCACCGCCTCCTCATATTCGGCAACCGCCTCGGGTAACCCGCCGGGGATGGCCGATAGTGCGTTTGCCAAGCCAATGCGAGCGCCCTCGGAATCAGGTTTAAGGCGCAGCGCGGCCCTGTACTCGGCAATCGTCTCCGGCAGCCGGCCAGGCAAGCGCGCCAGTGCGTTTGCGAGATGGAGGTGCGCATCCGCATGATCGGGGTCAATCCGCAGAGCCGCGTGGTATTCGTCAATCGCTTCCGATAGTCCGCCGGGCAGGCGGAGCAGCGCGTTCGCCAGGTTATGGTGAACTTCCGCGCTAGCGGGTCGAATCCGGAGCGCCGCTCGATACTCGGCGATCGCCTCCGGCAGCCGGCCAGGCAAGCGCGCCAATGCGTTTGCCAGGTTATTGTGCGCTTCGACGCGATCCGGTTCAACCCGCAGCGCCGCCTGGTATTCAGCGATCGCCTCCGGCAGCCGGCCAGGAACGGCCGAGAGCGCGTTTGCCAGATTATAGTGCACATCCGCATGATTGGGGTCAATCCGCAGCGCGGCCAGGTACTCGGCAATCGCCTCCGGCAGCCGGCCGGGCGAAATCTCTAACGTGTTGGCCAGGTTGTAGTGCGCCTTGGCGCTGCCCGGACAGACGTTCACAACGCTGCTCCAAAGGCTGAGTTCATCCTTCCAGTCGAAATTGCGTGCATAGGTTCGCACGGCGAGCGCCAGGCACGCCACCCCCAGCACGGCCCAGGCAACTCGCGCAGTTGCCGGCCGCCGCAGCGGATTCCGCCGGCCAAGAGCATAGATGACTGCGACCACGCATCCAGCGAGACCCACCGAAGGCAAGTAGAGAAATCGCTCGGCCATAATACTGCCGATGATGACGATCAGATTCGAAGTGGGCGATACGGCAATGAAAAAGAAACCCAGGAAGAAGAGCATCGGCTTCTCGGAACGGCGGCCGCGCACAGCCAGAATCACCGCCACAAGCGCGGCGCCCAGGCAAACCGCCATGCCGATGAGCGCTTTGGCATCTTCCCAGGTCCAGGCCTGCCAACCGAACAAGGGCACCGCGTTGTAGGAATAATCCGCCGATAGCCGGGCCGGCCAGAGAAACAGCCATAGGAATTTGCCAATCACTTTGAAGGCCGTGAGCCTCGCTGTCCAGAAGCCGGCATCGGCCAGCGGATTGTCGGTGAAGGGGACCACCATATGCAGGTGCGCTTGGGCGCGCAGATAGAAAAACGCCGCGAACGGCAGTGCCAGCGCGGCGTAGGCCGGAGCGAGGCGGCGCCACGCCGTACGGTCAAACCAGGTCAGGCCGTATACCAGCATGATACCCGGCAAGACCACCGCGCTCTCCTTCGAAAACAGCCCGATCGCCTGGGCGGCCGCCATGCCCGCCAGCCATGCCAACCTCCGCCGCCCCGCTGCCGAAGTGGATCTCACATAGCACAACAAGCCCGCCAAAACCCCGAAGGCGGCCAGCAGGTCGGCGCGCCCCGCAATGTTCGTAACGGATTCGGTGAGCAGCGGATGCAATCCCCAGATTGCGGCCAATGCCCATGCTGGCGCAGTCTCTCCGAGAACCGTGACGCCGAGCGCGTACACCAGTGCAACGTTGACGGCGTGCAGCGCAAGATTGCCCCAATGATAACCCGGTGGACTCGGACCATTGCCGAACATGCCGTAATTCAGCAAATAGGAGAGAGTGGTTAACGGCCGATACAGCCCCGCGATGGTGCTGCCGTAGAGATACCCTCCGGTCAGAATGGAGGCGGCGTTGGCGGCCGTCGCCTGGCGGATACGGGGATCCTGCCCGATGACCGAGGAACTGTCAAACACCAGGCCGGCCTGGAAAGAATTGGAATAAGCGATCAAGAGGAGGCTCCAAATAACCAGCAGCCGCCACCCATGCCGCCGCCAGGCGCTGTGCTTCCGTCCGGCCGCCACGGGCAGCTTTGCGGTTTGTCTTATCTCCCGCGATCTCGGTTGCGTACCGGTCTTCCTCACTGTCCCGCCAGTATAACTCCGGTAGGACCGCCCACTTCCAGGCGGCTCCAGTGGCTGCATGTGGCGGTGGGCGCCCAGGTGACCGTGTATGCGACTCTCGCGGGCCGAGGATAGAACCGCCGGTAATGATTCTGGGGGCCGAATTTGACGGGTTCCGATTCACGACGGTTGGGCGCCATACTACCGGTTCCTGTTGGCGTTTCACCAAAGTTGTTTGCCCGTCTGCCGAAGCGCCGCCGCGAGATGGCGCAGATCGCCTCGCCTGGGGCGAAACCTTTTCGCAAGCGGTAGAGCATTTGCCGCAGAGGAGCCCGGAGTTGCGCGATTCGCTACGAGCGGGGTGAGATCTCCGGGCGCGGCCTGCGCATCGCCACTCGGAAGGCCGGAGGCCAGCCTGGACCGGATCCTGGAAACACTGCGCCGCAACCCGGCAAATCAGGATTGTTTCCGATAAGCGGTTGGTGTCTGGCTTGCCGGACAAGTAGGACAGCCCGTTTGGACCGGACTGCGCGTGAACCCAGAACTGCCTGCCGTGGCGCCCGTTCACGGCGAAATCGTCACGAACGGGAGCGGGACCACTACCAATCCTGGCGTTCACTGTCGGCCTTTTCCCGTCGCATTACCTCGACAAGCCGGTCCCATTTCTCCTGCAAGTCCAATCTCGGCTTCGCCGGTAGGCCTAATTTTTCAAGCCGCCGATTTTCTTCTTTTGCTTCTTCCATCTGGAAAGTTATTTCATCAACTTGCCGCCTGAAAGCCTTGCTTCGTTCTTGCTTCTCGTTATCATCCATACCGGTCGCAGACTACCAAACGCGCGACCGGGGATCAAGCCCCCGGCCTGCTGTAAACTTGACCGATTGACCTTGGAACATCGGTGTCCGATAATGAACGTTCTGTATGGTGCGCTACCCTTTCATTGTGTTCCTGGCGGCGGTCGTGTTCGGAACCGTTATGTTCATGTTTACCGCTTGCACTTCACAGGAAGAACAACTTCGCAAGACTAGGTTTGGTTTCAGAGAACTTCATTTACCAATGGAACTCAAGAATGCTGAACTCCGCTTGGATAATGACAAGTTGGAAAAGCGGAGGAACCCAACCAAGATCGCCGTGGATACTTACTTGCTTCAACAAAGCCGGGCGGCTGTTCAGGTTATGAATCGTTTTGAAGAAGTATGGTCGTACACCATCGACCGCGAAACGATGAAAGGTACGTTCGGGACTGGTGACCGAGACCTTATGCTGAAGCTCTCCGAAGTCGAAAAACGATTCGACGACGCAAATCGTGAGTGCGCTGCTAAACATGCCGATTCTGCGCCTTATGAGTTTATAGTTCCCAAAACTGTTAGCGAGGTCGAAGCTCGTTGTGCCAGCTTTCGGGAAACCCTCACAGCCGTTATGGAACAGCCGACAGCAACCGAATCGTCCGCTCCGACAAGTCCGAGGATTTTCGCGAGCGCTCCCGTCGAAAGTGGAGGATGCGCTAGTGAAATAGATGAGGTTCCTTATTCGGCCAATGTCGAATCGCCTGCGCATACACAGGCTCGACAAAAGAAAGATAACGCCCAACAACGGTGCGACAATATTCTCTCGGCCATGAAACAAGAATCGGCCAAATGTAAAAACCTAGCCGCGACTACGAATGAAACGGACGCCGATCAAACTGAGCGTGTCGCCTGTGTCAAAGAAGAGAAAAGATTGTCGGCAATTGGCGATACTCGGTACGAAGAACTGAACGCTGCCGTTCGGCGTCTGAATGCTGTTACAGAAAGTGAACGGAACTAGGATGGCAAAGCGCCGCGTGTTCAGAACGAGAGCCAAGTGTCTTGGCATAAGTGCGGACCTTGGACCGACAAGCAACCAACGCCAGATGATTGGCCGTGCGGTTACGCTTGCGAAATCGTCAGGTTCCGAAGTTAATTTAGTCTTGGATGGTGTTATTGTAGGCCAGCTTGACACTGCGCTCGGAAGTCAGGTGGCTTCAGCTATTGAGCGTGGTCAATCATTCACGGCGGCTGTTGAAAACGCCTATCCAACTTACGATGATAAGTGGCAGCAGACTGGCGCACAGATTGACATCAAGGTGGAATATTTGTTGGAGAAGGACCAACCAGCTATTGAAACGCGAAAGACCTGGTGGGCCATTAAGTCTTCCGATGAGGTTTCACATGCGCCGACTTCGTTCTTTACAAAGATAGCGGGTGTAACTTACGAAGGACGCCAACGGATCGTAGCACGTTGTTCGGAAGGGGAGACGCTGATCTTAGTCCGTGATCCAAATAACCACTTTGACAAAGGCGCCATCAAGGTGATGAGATTGAACGGGCAGCAACTCGGATTCATTCCAGCAGATGTTTCGCGTGGCGGCAATTCGAGCGGTCTTGCCTTTCAAATGGATCATGGAACTGAGTACCAATGCCGAATTAGCAGCCTAACCGGAGGAGGCGACCGTAGTCTGGGTGTCAACATTGAAATCACGGAAGGACGGTTTGACAATGTCTCATCAGTACCGAGAAACCAACCAATAGCGACACAATCAGCAGTGCCGATGGGCTGGTTGTTGTTTGCAGGCGTAGGCGTCATTTTGTTAATCGTAGTTATCATTATGCATAATTAGTATCTTCCGGCGACCCCGCTGGACAGACCATGAAACGGTGAGACAATACTTTTGTGGTCGCGCGAAGGATCTATACAAACCTTTGATGCATCAAGCACCATCACCTTTGGCAGCGAACTTAAAAAGTAGCATTTCGTGGAAGGGAGTACTTTATGTCTCGAGCGGCAGATGAGAGCGAAGGCGGAATGCCGCCGAAGTTACGTGGCCTTCCGCGTGTGCAGTCGCGTCTGATTCTTGAGCGCCCTCCTTGCTGGGAACACCTATTGTTCACTGAGGTGCTACTTCACGAGGTTGCTGGTCTCTCTGATATGAAGCGAGACTTGCAGTTCGGTATCGCGTCCGCGACTGCTGTCTATATGACGCCAAAGGCGTTTAAAACATGGATGGAGAAAAGAATACAGGAGTCTCTTGGATTTGCTGTTGCCATCGATCAAATCATGAACCGTGCCTTGCCACAAGCGTTAGGCCCTGACGGTGAGGACGGCGACCCTGAAGCCATTCTGTATTGCGCAAAAAAGCTGGCAGGGGTTTATCGCAGCGCCATGAAATGGCTATTAGAGTTTCTGAGGGTAAATGTTCCCCCTGAATTGGAAAAGCTCAAAGCGGCAACCGCGTCCTTGAGTGAGCAAGTAGCGCCCCAGATCGAGGAATTTGGCTCCAGGATCAACCGTGAGCTAAAGCAAGCAATCGAGTCGGGCAGGCCAGCCGCTCTGCATTTCAAGCTGGAACTCACTAGTCCAGGGACCGAACAGATACACTACGAGCTGGAACGGTTGAACGCCTTGGTAAAAGCCGGGAATCTCCCCTGGAACTAATGGCCAGCCAACGACATTGCCTTTGCTCGATTGTCGCCTCGCTGGATACGGAGCCGTAGCTACACCGTATATGAGGGAAATGGTGAACCTGCCCAAGTCCTATTCCTCAAGGAGCACGATAAGATCGCCACGCTTGCCTTTTATGGAGACGGAAGCGGAGAGAGGGTCAGCCACGAGGATACAATGGGATTTCAGATGCTTGGGTATAGTTCAAAGGGTTGATGAGGATGATCTTATCCCAGTTGTGGGGTGGGACCTCCGGCGGAAGCTTTATGTCCGCTTCTCGTCCGTGATTGATTAGGTCGATGAACGCCAGCCACCACTCGTCGTACTTTGTTCGAGGAATGCGGGAAGCCTTCCACCTTACTGTCTTTTGATCAATGCAAATCTTAAGGTTCCGCTGTAACTCCAACTTCGTCCAGCCGCCGAAGTCAGAGTCGCATACACCCATAACAAAATAGTTCTGGCATACCTTCCATGGCGTACCGTCATGGTTTTGGCCCGCGCGGTCTAGCTTAAGCACGCAGTTATCAGACAACGGAATTGTGGTTGGATTCTGTTTTGGGCCGTCTCGAAATGCCTGGAGGTGCTGACGAACTGCATTCTTGATCCTTCGCTTGTAGCGCCTGAAGTCGGCTTCCCCAGCCGGAACCGGTTGCCTGACTTCTACGTGAACGTACCAACTGACTCCTTCTAGAGGCGGGCCGAGCGAAGGCAGTAGACGCTGGATGGTGTCCCGGACTTTGGTCGCGACACCTTCCAGTCCTCGCGGCCTGATACCAGGCTGTGAAAGTGCTTCATTCTGATTTAATCTCCGGGCTTCGACCACAATCTTGTTCTCGACAAGAAAATCAGGAAAGCTGTGCGGGCCGTTGGGTTCATAGACAACGTTCTTGAACCCGAGGCGCTGTGCGAGGAAGTTGTAGACAACTGTTTCGCAATCATCCATCCCCACCAGTATAGCGGCACCCCGTCATTCTGTACGAAAGCCATCGATTTCAGTTTGAAATTATTACTCCCGCCAAACGCCGCTCACGGCATCCAGGCTGCGGCTCGTCCCCGACTTACCGAGGCGCCCGCCCTCGGTCAAATTGACCCACTACCGGAAGTACTTCCCGGTATACCCGCGGACGATCTCATCCACTTGTGGCGCAAGCGGCGCGCCTTTGATGGTTCCCGGAAGTTCCCCGTATGGGCAACCCCGAGCTTGCCCGCAAGCTCGGTCATCTTCATAGCGTACTGATTCTGCGTTTCGCGCTTGGCCGGGTCGGGGTCGATATGATTTCCGCGCAGGTCGAGCGACGAAACAAAAATCCCCGCGTTCTGGACCCTCTGCCGGATCGATTCGATTGCGGCGTCATCCAGCCGTCGCGGATCGAGGCCCAGTTCCCTCGTGAAGCCCTCGGCCTTCACTAATTCCAGATTCGCGTACGAGAGTGCCCGAGCACCCCGAGTCGCGGCTTCTAGGTCTAGGTGGGAAAGGTCCTGGGTTGCGCTTGTGCGGCCGCGGCTGCCGAAACCGCAGCCATCAAAGCTCGTCGCGAGCCATAAAAAAAGAAAAGGGGCGGACTTGATGTCCGCCCCTGTTTGTTGCAGTTTTCAGAAATAATACTTTAGCGCAATTTGCTGGTCGCGATTGCCCGATTTGCCGGTGATTTTGCCAAATGCAGCCGAAGTCGGAGTGGTATTGGGACCGCTCCAATTGGGATGGTTAAGGGTGTTGTATTGCTCCCAGCGGAGCTGGAATCTGTGCCTTTCCGTCACGCGGAATTCCTTGAAAAGCGCCGAGTTGAGATCCCAGTAGGCAGGCCCGACGTAGGCGTCGCGGACGCGCTGGGAGTTGATGGTTCCGGCGGGTGGAGGAGTGAACTCCGCTGTTCCGGAAGCGTTCGTGGTTTTGAAGAAGAAGTTGGGATCGGTCGCCGTGCCGCCCTGCGAGTATTGATCCGTGTATTGGATAGGACCGTTCTGCACCCAATACTGAGCGCCGCCGCCTACGCCAACTCCGGCATAATCCGTGCCGGTCGAGATCGAGAAATTCGATCCGCTCGTGTAGGTGTAAACCCCGTCGATCGACCAGCCGCCGAGGAGTTTGTGTGCCATACCGTTGCCGGTCTTGAAGATCGGCAACGCATACACCGCCGTCCCCACAAACAAGTTGCGGTGGTCGAAGGTCGAGGGGCCCCACATGTAGGAGTTATCGAAGGCATTCGGCAGCACGCCTTCGTAGCCGCTGGCGTTGTCGTCGGATTTGCTGTAAGTGTACGAGAAGTTGAAGTTCAGCCCGTTGGCGAACCGGTGCGTAAGCTGGACCTGCAGACCGTTGTACAGCGACTCCGCCAGGTTGACATTCTCGATAATTTGGCTATACCCCTTGTAAGGCACCAGGTAGTCTTCGTTCTCCGCGACACCGTTCAGCGTGGGGCACACTGCTAGAGGGCATGTGCCCACCGGAAGCTGGTTGAGGTTCCTTTCTTCGGTGAGATGTACGCCGCGCTTTCCTACGTATGCGACCGACAGCAGCGTGTTGAAACCGATGTCGCGCTGCACCGTCGCGTTCCACTGCAAAGAGTATGGAGTGGGGTTTTTCTGGTCGGCGGTGAAAGCGTAAGTCGGGAACTCCGTGATGGTGGTGCCGCCGGGATTGTCCACGCTTCCGTTGGATACCGACTCCTGAATTTGCAAGGGAGCCGTTCCGCCGGGGAAGTTGCCATCGCTGACGCCGATATGGTCGTAGAAGGTGCCGAACCCGCCCCGGAAGACCGTCTTCGGGTTGAAGGCATAAGCCAAACCAAAGCGCGGCGCAATGTCTCTGTAGTGCCATTGGGTGTACTTGTTGCTCCCTCCGTTGAAGAGGGAGTTGTATATGCCGGCGTTCTCGGCCCCAACGCGCCCCCCCGCGGCCGAGGGCCATCCGGTTCCGGGAATGATCATGCCGTTATATTGCTGCGCGATAGTGGGAGTCCCAACCAGATCGCCGGTCACCGGGTTAATCTGCACCGCATTGGCCGGGTTGTAAGCCGCCGGGTCGAAGTACGCGATATTGCCCCACAGGCTATAATACGGCGACACGATGTTCCAGCGCACGCCTATATCCAGATGCAGCTTGGAGCTTACCTTCCAGGAATCCTGACCGTAGAATTCGTTGGAGTAGGTCCGGTAGGGAGTGAAGTCGCGCTGCCCCACCTCGGCGTAAGTGGAGAACTTGCCGATGGCCTCATTGGCGAAGTCGAGTCCGGTTCCGCCGGGGGTGTTATTGCTGAATGTGAACAGGCCGTTCTGATTGCTGGTGCCGCCCGGCGTGCTGCCGATCACGATCTGGTCGTCATCGTTCTCACCCGATTTTTCATAGTAGTAACCGAACTTGAACGTGTGGTTCTTGTAGATGTGGGTCAAGTTGTCCGAAGCCACCCAGACCGGACCGGCGGAGTGCGACGGGTACGGAGTGCCGTTCAAGGTCAGCCAGTTGCTGGAGTTCGAGTAACCAGTAGACGGAATCTTGTTCGGGTCGTCTTTAA
The DNA here is from genome assembly GCA_049522755.1 of Bryobacteraceae bacterium. Classification (GTDB taxonomy): domain Bacteria; phylum Acidobacteriota; class Terriglobia; order Bryobacterales; family Bryobacteraceae; genus PALSA-243. The sequence continues at coordinate 21,835 of JBEKNN010000004.1, forward strand.
TGGGCAACAGGTACGGGTAGTCTATTCCGAATCTGCTCCGGTCGTAGCTGCCCTGGACGCCAGATTCGATTGTGGTGGTGACGTGATCTGCGCTGGCGCTCAGGAGAACCTCGTTCACCCAGGTGGGCGAGATCGTATAGACAAAATTGATCGATCCACGCTTGTTGGGATTATTCTGGGGCTGATCCACATACGTATCCGACCAGCTGACCGTGTGGTCGCTATAGATCTGCCCGCGGAAACGAAACTGCATTTTGTCGTTGATGTTCCAATCACCCCCGTAGGTGTCCTTGCGCTGGTTCGTGGGAGTGCTCGGGTAGTCGATGAAGAAGTTCTGGTTGCTGGAGTTGAGGAAGCCAGGGGTCGGCGACGGCAAAGCGTTAATCAGAGCCATGCCGTTGGGGCTCTGAACCGCCGTCGGGATAATGTTGTTGGGGTAAGGATTTCCATTGGGATCGGTGAGGACATGCGGCGAATTGTAATAGATGTTGGGACCAAGCAACTCGCTGAAATTGCCCTGCCGCATGAGGGCATCGGGAACCTGCGCGGTATCCAGGGTGTCGGTGCGCTGACGCACCGCTTCCTCGCCAAAGGTGAAGAACAGGTGGGTTCGGCTCTTGTTGAAATTCGTGCCGGGCATGATGACCGGGCCGCCGATGTACCCGCCGAACTGGTTGTAACGGAGGGGTGAGGGCGCGGTGTAGCCGGTGTCGTTACGGCTCCAGGAGTCGGCCTCCAGCCTTGCGTTGCGGAAGTATTCGTAAAGGTCGCCGTGGAACTGGCTGGTGCCGCTCTTGCTGATGATGCGGACCTCGCCGCCGGATTCCCGTCCGTATTCGGCGCTGAAGTTGGAGGTCAGCACCTGGACTTCCTGCGTGCTGTCCAGGTCCGCCACTCCGATGCTCCTGGAGTTGTTGGCGCGGGTGCGGATGCCGACCGCTCCGTCGAAATAGGTAATCGTGTTGTAGGTCTGGCTGCCGTTGACATTGAACGAGCCGGTAGTCATGCCGAAACTATTGCCCGCCAGGTTGTTGGCGACAACGCCAGGCATCAGTTGCGCCAGCAAGGCGGGATTGCGCCCGTCCAATTCGGTCAGCTCGACCGTCTGGTGTTCGACCAGCTCGCCCACCACGGCGCTTTCCGTTTGAACGGCCGCGGTAGACGCTGTGACCGTCACGGATTGCGTGGACTGACCCACTGACAGGGTCACATCCACCTGAGCGGGAATACTGGGATCGAGCTTCTTGTGGACCAATTCGAACGATTGGAACCCCGCATGCTCGGCCGTTACGGTATATAACCCGGGCGGCAGGGCAGCTACGTAATAATACCCGTCGTTGTTGGTTGTGAGGGTTCGTTCGAACTCCACCCCTTCGTTCTTGATCACCACCTTGGCTCCGGGCACGACGGCGCCGGAGGCGTCTTTGACGAAGCCCGAAATTGAAGCAACGTCCGATTGTGCGAACGCGCTGAAAGGCGCCAAAAACACGCCGAACGACGCCAAAGAGATCAGGCATAGCGCTCTGACCCATAGAAACTTCCATGTCTTCATTGCAATTCCTCCTTCAGCAAATTTGCCTAACATCGTCGCATACCTCTGTATCATCTTCGTGACGTGTCATTGAATTTGTTTAACAACCCCATCGTGACCAAAGCGCGAAGACGCAGACGACTGGCGTCTTATCCGTCTCCGCCAGTTCATCCTATACCCAGACAGTCGCCGCCGCAACGGCTGAGCGGTATTTATTTTTCCTCCGGCGAGGAGCCGTAGTCGGGGAAGAGTTTCGCCCGTTATCGGCGCGGACCGCTTTTTGTCGGAGAGATTGGAGGTCGGCGTAATGATAGTTGCATCGGACCATGCCGACTCATCGGGCGACCGCGAGACCCCCGGATGCCCTGCGGTTGGACTTACATCGCTGAACTAACCGGGCGCCCGAAGCTGGCACTTTGACGATGGAGGATCTTCGAGCTAGGCGCGGAACCTTGAGCCGCGAAGGGTGAGCGGCCTGCGTGCGGTCGCTAGTCCCGCACCAAGCCGCATGCAGAACACACTTCACCAGTTGATCGAGACGAGGCGTGTGTCTGAGATAGGCTCCGCCTCGTAGCTGAAGGATTCATCGCGGGCGCAGCAAGGGCCGCTCTCTTCCTCGTCGCCCTCTACACCGCCGCCGTTTCAACCGGCGCCGCCTTCACCGCTGCCTTTTTCTTGACAGCGGCCTTCTTGGTGGCCGCGGGTGGCGCCTTCTTTGCTTTCGCTAACCGCCAACGCTTCTTGGTGGCAGCGATAATCCGCTTCATACCTTCTTCGCTGATCCGGCGTTTGGGCTTTGCCGGCTCCGGCGCGGCTGTCTTAGACGGCTCAGACTCACCCCGAATCTTTGCCCACCTGGCCTTCTGCGCCAACGCCATCTTTCGCCTTGAGGCAGCGGAGAATTTCTTGCGTCCGCGTCCAGAGGCTTCCGGCGTGGCGGCGGGTTCCACAGAGCCGCCGGACAGTTTCGCCCGGAGCTCACGAATCTGATCGTCTATGCGTGCCTTCTGCGCCTCGAAGCCTTCGATGGCGGCGGTAAGGAGTTCGGAATTGAGTTTTGTTGGCATTGCTCTCCAGTGAAGCAAATAGTTTACCGCTTACTGCCCCTAATTACCCCTCCCTTTTTACCAGAAGCGAGAAGTTCCCGCGCACTTTTTGGGACGCTGAGTCACAGCCGTTGTAAGAACCAATACAGTTCGAGCGGGCGCGGTTGGTACGATTGCGCGGACACAGTCACTAACCATTGGAGTAAATCATGGACCGAACATTGAGCCAGGGGATATCCGGCCCCGACGTTCGCACCGCGCAGGCATATTTGAACCTTCACACCGCGTCACCCGGCGTGGGGCAACTCAAGCAAGACGGAGTTTTCGGCCCAGTCACAAAGGCCCGAACTATCGAATTCCAACGCCGCGCCAGCTTGAAAGCGGATGGCGTCATCGGTCCTAAGACACGAGCGGCGCTGCTGTCTTTCCAGAGGACCACGGTGCAAGGCACAGTCACGCCGAGGGTGATTCTGCCTCCAACGCCCAATCTTCAACTGCCGCCCTCGCTTGGCAAGCTGCCCGATATCCACGACAAGCCGGCTACGCCCTATCTCCAGGTTCCGGATGGGTTCTGGCCAAAGTCGCGCGACACCGGATGGCAAATCAAGAAATGGGAATTCCAGGGTGGCAACGAATTCGATCTTCCATGGTCCGATTCGTCGCCCGCGCAAATCAGCGTGGAGGCAACTCTACTGCGCAGACTCAATGGTAAGGAACAAGAGGGCACGCTCGGCGCGCAATGGTCGTCCACGCCCAGCTCCGCCGATGGGAGGTGGAACGCCCAGTTCTATTTCAAGAAGAGCTTTGACGATCTGATTCCCAACATAGGTCCGCTTAGCCTTCTCAGTCCATGGGTGATGGCTTACGTCAAGATCCCGAGCAGCTCATCAGCGGTTGCCGGCTTCGGCATCGGGAACGAAAGCAGCGTGGATCTGATAAAGAACGCAGACAAAAAGACCGTGCTCAGTTTTGTCTTCGGACCGGCTCTGACGCTCGATCTCATTGACCTCGACGGTCCGAAACTCATTGGAAAACCGAACGGCCAGTTCACTTCTGGGTTGAAGGTAACCATCGAACCGGGGCCGGTCTGGAAGGGCGCCCCCCCGGGCCATACCGCTCCATAGCCGCGATCTTTCTTGGTCCCAGCGCCGCTTGCATCGTGACCGGTGAAGGTACTGAGACATCGACGCGATACAGAGCGAGGCGCGCCACGGAGAAACGATGCTTACCATACGAGAGAGCCAAATGAGAGCGCTGGAAGCGAGTCTGGGCGCGCCGCTGTTCGAAAACCGCATGGTGGCGCACCTGAGAGAGCAGCATCCTATTCGCTTTGGCGGCAGCAGCGTCGCGGAATTGCAGACGCGGGTGCGGCGAGCCGTAAAGCAGGCTCAATCTTACGGCATTGACAGTTTCCCCGGTTGCGCTATATTCCTAGAATTAACCATCAAATTCGGCGACGGCTTCCCGCGGGGATTCGTCTGGGCGGAAAAATCTCTGGCCGCCGCCGCGAATCTCAGCGGCGACCACCGCGCTGCGGCCCTGCTTCAGGCCGCCGCCCGCTCTCTGGATGAGGCCGAGGCGTACCGTGCTGCCCGGATGGAAGAGGAGGCCGCCACACAAGAGGCGGAGGAGTTCGCTGCCGGCGCCGAAGACCTCGAACAATGCCCTGAAGACGACGAAGAAGAGGAAGCATTATGAGCGCGGCCGCCGATCGGCTGCTCGCCCGGACCGATATCGCCAAGGCTAAAGCCGCGGCGGCCGCTTGTGTGCTTCCTTGCAAATCCGATCCCCCCGTTCAGGCGCTCGACGTCCGGGTTCGGGACACGTTCAAGGGCGGCACGCCGGTTCCTAACGCGGACGTCGCGATTCTGCCGGCCGGCGGGGGCGCCGTCATTCTGACCGGGCAAACCGACAGCAGCGGAGACGTCATCTTCCGCCTCCCTGTCGGAAGCTACCAGGTGACGGCCCGCAAGGATTGGCATGGGCCCGATCCTGCCTCGCAGGACAATGTGAACGTCCCGGCCTACGGGTTCCCCGTGGTGAATCTGGTTCTCGAGGAGATTCGCTACCACCTCCATACCGACGCCGACCGCGACGGCGCGGTAGACGCCAGCCGGGCCGGCCTCGACAAGTGGGAATGGGGCAAGGGGAAGAAGGGCGCGATCGTCTATGCCAACAACGACGACGACGGTGGACGGAGCAGTCCCGACAACACTGACGCCGTAATTAACACCGGCAACGATCCCGACGACATCGCGCCGTTCGAGATCCGCAGAGTCGGCCCGCATGATCCTCCGGCGAGTTGGGAGGGGTTTCTCGAGGTTGCGGCCGGAGCGGAACAATTCATCCGGATATTCGACAGCCGCAGCGCCGGAGCGAATGAACTCATCGGACCGGCCACGGGCGCGAAATTCAAACTGCCCGACTTGAAGTTTTCGAAGCGTGAATTCGGCATTGAGGCGGTCCGGTATGCCGACAGTACATGGGATGGCGAAGCGATGCTGACTTTCACGCTGAACGCGAACGGCCCCACCGCGGCGGAGCAGGCCAAATTCCGCGTCGCGCCCTGGATGATGCCCAACCACCTGGACGCGGCGACGGAGGTTTTCGTCGTCGATGGCGGCGCTTTCAATTCCCGTTACCGGTCCGATCTGAACACAATGGTAACGGCTGCGGGATGCACCCTCAACGAATTCGCCAGCGGAGATATCTGGATGCAGGACTGCATGGAAATCGGCTTCTCGAATCTACCCTCGACAGGCATGCATGCAGTGATGAGAAATCCCCGCAACCGGCCGTTGAAGATCTTTGCCAAGACGCTGCTGAAAGCCGACTTCGGCTATCACGAGCAGGGTTCCCTTGTCCCAAGCAGTACGTTCGATTCCACGGGGAATCTGGAATGCACGCCGCCGGTTAAGAACTTTCCCTGGGGCCGCATCTACTTCGGGCCGGGTCGTGTTCTGGAAGAAATGGACGACGAAACCAAGGCGTTTCTCAAGCAGCAGATTGTGCAGAAACCTATCGAGATCGATACGAACTTTCTGGCGGTCGGGCACGTGGATGAGATCATCACGTTCGTCAAGGCCTCGGACCGTAAGGGGTTTCGCCTGCTGCTCGCGAGCCCCAAAAGGGCTTACACCATACTGACGGCGAATAAGGCGGCGCATGGGTCTGAGAAGATGATGATTGGCCGCAGCTTCCCGGCTGGATCCGCGGAGGTGACCATTAAAGACTTTCTCGACGTGGGGGTGCTCGGCCAGAGCGCGGCCAGCATCAAGACCTTCAACGATAACGCGCAGGCTTCCATCGACGGCGTCCGCGCTACCTTCAAGGCCGAGCTAGGGCTGAGTGAACCGGATATCATCGACGTGCCTGGGTTGTTCATTCCAAACGCGGACTCTCCGACCTTCGCCGATGCCCTGACCGCGGGCATGGTCAACATGCTGGTGGTCAACGGTCATTGTATTGTGCCCAAGCCCTTCGGTCCGGTAGTCGGAGGCAAAGATCTGTTCGAGGAAGACCTCAAATCGTCACTGAGCTCGCTGCCGGTGACAGTCAGTTTTCTCGATGACTGGGACGAGTACCATGTCAAGCTGGGCGAAGTGCATTGCTCGAGCAACACTCTGCGCACTCCAACCCGCGCCAAGTGGTGGGAATTTAAGCCATGATTTTCGTCCGCCTGTTATTCGCGGCGTGCATTCTGTGTGAAGCCCAGGTTCCGGAGGCTGGCAGCAAAATGGAAACTTTAGTCGACAAAGCACTAAACAGCAGAGGGCGCGAGTATTTCGAAGCGGAGCGCGCATACCGGTTGGCCGGCGACTTATCCGCACTCCCGCAAGCGCCGTCCGCTACGAATATGGACCCGCTTTCGGCGCTGATCCTCCAGGTGCTCCGTCAGTGGAAGCAGCCCGAGGCGCAGGAGTTCGATCAAGCCCTCGAATATCTCGACACATTGCCGGCGCGGATCGCCAATACTCCCATCACCAGTCCTTCTCCGAGCGGAATATCGGGCTATCTCTCCATGCATTTCAGCTGGCGCGTAGCCGATCTGATGGCGGTACATCTGATCAAGCAAACCGATTGGCCACAGTGGCGCGTTTCGGGCGTCCTGTTGTACCTTCGCGAACAGGCGCGTCCCTCCATCACGGCGGCGCTGATCCGGTTCGTCTCCGAGACACAGGATAAGAGGTGGATCGCTGTTGCGCTCGATACCATCCGCGCGGCCCAGGATCCCGACCTGCCGGCGAAGGTTTACGCAGAGGAACGCCACGCGGCGACGAAAAGTCGTCCTCTGCCGCCGGCGCTGAAGGAACTGGTGAAGCCCAGGTAGCCAAACTATCTGACACACTGCGGCTCAGGCCAAAATGTCGTGCACGACATTCCCGGCCACATCGGTCAGGCGGAAGTCGCGGCCGCTGTAGCGATAAGTCAATTTCGTGTGATCTATGCCCAGGGCGTGAAGAACGGTGGCGTGCAAGTCATGAATGTGTACGGGATTCTCCACCGCCTGGAAGCCGAACTCGTCAGTGTTGCCGTAGGTGGTACCGCCTTTGACGCCGCCGCCCGCCAGCAGCGTCGAGAAACCGTGGCTGTTGTGATCGCGGCCATTTTGCACCTTCACCAGTCCACTGACTTCCAGCACCGGCGTACGGCCGAATTCGCCGCCGATGATGACCACTGTTTCCTGCAGCAGGCCGCTCGCCTTGAGGTCCGCCAGCAGGGCCGCGATGGGGCCGTCGACGTCGTGCGCCAATTTGCGATGAATCAGAATGTCGTCGTGGTTATCCCAGGGCTGGCCATTGCCGTAATAGACCTGCACCATGCGCACGCCGCGCTCCACCAGGCGGCGGGCCATCAGGCACCCGCGTCCGAAATCATGGTCCCCATAGCGGCTGCGGATGGCTTCGGGCTCTTTGGTGATATCGAAGACTTCCGGCGCTTCGCTCTGCATCCGGTAGGCGATTTCAGCCGTCTGGATGCTGCTTTCCAGTTGGCCATCTTCGCCTTCACGCTTTTCGTCGATCACATTCAACTGGCGCAACAAATCCAGGGCGCGCCGCTGTTCCGGCAGTGGCGTTGACGGATTGCGGATATAGCTGATCAGCTTGTCAGGAGTCTTCTCACTGTTCGGAATGTAAGTGCCCTGGTAGATAGCCGGCAGGAAAGTGGAGCTCCAAAGCTGCGCACCTACAATGGGGTAACCCGGACACAAGACGACAAAGCCGGGCAGGTTCTGGTTTTCCGAGCCAAGACCGTAGGTCACCCAGGAACCCATCGACGGGCGGCCGGGAACACGATTGCCACAGTTCATCAGGAAGAGCGATGGCTCATGGTTCGGAATATCCGTGTACATCGAGCGAATCACACAGACATCGTCAATCGCGTCTCCCAGCTTGGGGAAGATCTCACTGATCTCGATGCCGCTCTTGCCGCATTGGCGGAAGGCGAAGGGCGAACCGAGCAGATTGCCGGTCTTGCGCTCAGTCTTCAGGTTGCCGCTGGGGATAGGCTGGCCGCTGTATTTCTGCAGCATCGGCTTGGGATCGAACGTATCCACCTGGGAGGGACCGCCGTTCAGAAAGAGAAAGATGACGTGTTTCGCCGATGCCTTGAAATGCGGGGCTTTGGGAGCCATGGGCGACGCCGCGCCGGCCAGAGTCTTTGTCTCGGCCGGCTGCGATGCTTCCAGAATACCGGCAAGTCCGGCCATACCGAAGCCGGTCCCCATGGTGCGGAGTATTTGCCGTCGCGATGGCTTAAAGATCATCTGGATTTTTCCTTAGTCTAGATAGGTGAACTCATTGGAACTTAGCAGCACCTGGGTGTATTCGGGCCACGCGCCCGGATTGCCGCCGATGAATTCGCGCGCCAGCCTCCGCTCTTCAGGCGTAGGATCGCGCTGCAGCACGAAGCGGTAAGTAGCCGTAATGCGCTGGTCGTCACTCGTCGCATTGGCGGCGACGCGAGCGGTGAGGGCGGCGGATTGAGCGATGACGAACGGGCTGTTCATGAAGAAGAGCTTTTGCAGCGGGACGGTGGTTTGCAGGCGCTGCTCGCTGGTGCCGTTCGGATTCGGAAAATCGAATAGCGCCAGCACCGGATCGAGTTGGCGTCGGGAAATGTAAGCGTAAACCGTGCGGCGATTATTATCCTTGTCGAGCCGGACGGCGGGTCCGCCTGCCTGCAAATCGAGCTTCCCGGAGACATACAGCAGGGAATCGCGTAGCGACTCGGCATCCAGGCGGCGGCGGTTGTATCGCCACAGCAGGCGGTTGTCGGGATCTTCGGCATAGTTGCGGTCGGAGGCGTCGGCGCTCAACCCATAGACGGCGGTCAGCATGATTTCGCGGTGCAGTTTCTTGAGTGACCAGCCTTCGCGCACAAACCGGTCGGCGAGATAATCGAGCAGCTCGGGATGCGAGGGGCGGTCGCCTTGCGACCCGAAGTTGCTGGCCGTGCGCACCAAGCCGTACCCGAAGTGCTGCTGCCAGACGCGATTGACAATAACACGCGCGGTCAAAGGGTTGGCGGGGTTGGCGATGGCTTCGGCGAGCTCCAGGCGCTCTTTGCCACGCTGGAACCGTTCCGGGTCTGCAGGAGACAGAATTGCCAGAAAGTGCGGCGGAGCAAGGTCGCCGGGATTGTGCTGATCGCCGCGAACCCAGACATGTTGTTCCGCGGGCTTCGCCTTGTCGGCAATGGTTTGCAGCGCGGGATAGGCAGGTGGAAGATCCTTCTTCAGGGCGGCCAATTGCACCCGAAGCTGGGTAAGGTGACTGAGCCAGACGCCCGCGAGGAAACGGTCGATCTTGGCATCCTCCTCTTTTGCGTCACCGTAGTGAAGGACGCCGCGATCGCCAAGCATGTCCTCCCAAAGGCCGAACTTGGCGCGGTCGAGTGACACTAGATTCGCATTGGATAGATCGTTGCGCGAGGGATTGAGACCCAGACGGATGTGGTTTTCATCATCGACCCGATTTTTCTCGGCGATGACTGCGAGAACCTGGGCCTGGAATTCGGCGGCCGCCTTCACGCGCTGATCCTGCGTTGTGGCTGCGTACCAATCCTTCAGAAACGGGTGTTGCTTTTCGGGCTCAGCCAAATACTTTGTCCAGCGTGCGACGGTTACTGGATCGAGCGTTGTGCCCGCGGTTGTGGAGGCTGTCGTGTCATTAATTTTGCTCGAAGGCTGGCCGGAGGCGAGCAGATAGCGCGCGGTCTCGGAAGCGAGGATCAGACCCAACTGTGCCGATTGAGCGTCGACGTACTCCTTGAGTTCCTTCTCCTTCTTTTCAATGAGGGCCTTCTGCGCGTTAAACGCATCAACCGTCGCCTTGGGAGCGAGAGGAACCTCATGCAGGTCCGTGTTGCGGAAGATGCCCATCAGAGAGTAGAAATCGCGCGTGGGAATGGGGTCGTACTTGTGATCGTGGCACTGTGCGCAGGCCACCGTGAGGCCCAGGAAGCCGCGGGTGGTGGCATCCACGCGATCGTCCTGCATCTCAGGGCTCAGCGCATAGAAGCCGAGGCCCGCTTCGTATTTTTGGTGATTGGGAAGCTGATCGCCGGCGATTTGGGCTTTCACGAAAACGTCGTAGGGCATGTCGTCCTGAATGGCCTGAATCACCCAATCGCGATAGCGGAACGAGGCCGGATAAGGGTTGTCGCGCTCCGAATCCAGCCGGTCATCGGAGTAGCGGGCGACATCGAGCCACAGACGTCCCCAGCGTTCGCCATAGCGGGGCGAGGCGAGCAGACGATCAATCACTTTGGCGAACGCATCGGTCGAGCGGTCGCGTTCGAATGCATCCACTTCTTCGAAGGTGGGCGGGAGGCCGGTGAGATCGTAGGTGGCGCGTCGAATCAACGTGCGGCGATCGGCGCGGCGCACCGGATGCAGCCCGCGCGCCTCCAGCTTTGACGCGCTGAAGCGGTCAATCTCGGTGCGGTCCCAGTTACCATCCTTCACCTCCGGCGGAGCCACGGCCTTAACCGGTTGGAAAGACCAGAAGGCGCGCTGCTCGGCAGTGATCAAGTAGGGCGGCGATTTCAGCGCGGCTTTCTCATGCTCCGGCCACATCGCGCCGGCTCTCACCCAAGCCTCGACAGCGGCGATCTGGTCGGCTGCCAGTTTGCCGGTGGGTGGCATCTTGCGGTCGCCGTCGTAGCGCAGAGCTTTCACTATAAGGCTCGCGTCGGGATCGCCAGGAACGGCAATGGGTCCGGACTTCCCGCCTTTCAGAAAGTGTTCGCGCGAGTCGAGCTGCAGCCCTCCCATGCGCGTTTCCGTGTGGCAGGCGTAACACTTCTCTACGAACAGGGGGCGGATCTTCGTCTCAAAGAAATCGGCGCCAGCGGAAACCGGCGCCGGCTGAGCAAGTAAAGCCGGTGCTGTGGCTGCCAGGAGGACAAAGCTGCCCGCCACTGAGCGCATACTCTGTTCTACCACATATGTGGAAGTTGAGCTTGCTCCGCCGCTGCTCTAAAGAGAAAGCGCCTTCCCGTTTCGCCGTCGAAAATGCCGCGAGCCCTTCTGGGCAACAATTCTGCGATCCATGCCGCAGAGCATTGCAGCCAAATCGCATTTCTGCCGAAGTAACACAAGAGGAGAACCAAAAAGATGTCAAAAGCCGCAATTGGAGCCCGGCAGGAATTCAGACGACCGCCCGCAGCCCGTCTCATGCGGTGTGTCCACGGCGCCACAATCCGCCTCGCTATGGTGTCGGTTGCCTTGGTAGCTGGAATATTTCCGGGAGCCGCCAGGAGTCCGCAGATTCAGTCATTTCATCCGCTTTTTCCGACTCGTCCTCCACGGGCTATAAGCGGTCCGGCGGCAGCAAAACCCGCGAGCGGGATGGCCAAACGCATGGGCAAGTTGACACCGCAAGATCGTAAGCGAATGGCCGCAGCGATGAACCGCCGGATTTCAAACCAGAAGGCGTCACAAGCCAAGAAGAGCGTCCGGTAACAGGCTTTGACTCGACTGTTCCGCTTTCGTTTCCAGACAGCGAACCGCGAATGCTCATGACAAGGCGCGCCGGGATTCTTGAACCAATCCACAAGTGAATCATCTTCAGCTCCAGTGCTCGCGCCAGCGATGGCCGATAAGAACCAGGAGCCTCAGAACCCGATAGGCGCGCTTTTCGTACCGGACCCGCCGCTAGGGTTGAAGCGGTGGAAATCTGCTTCGGTTGGTGCGCAGAAACGTATAACCTGCGGCGCCGCCAGCCGGCTGTATTTCGGGCTCGACGCCCAAACCACCGCGAGCCTGGAGATTCGCTGGCCCAACGGAGAGCGGGAGAAGATCGCGGATGTGGCTGCGGACCAATTGGTCGTGATCCGGGAAGGCTCCCGCGTGATTCGGACCGAACGCTTTGCGGTTGTGCGTCGTCAGCGCGGCCGCTAGCCGGTCGCCGCAACACCCTGTGTGGCCTTCGAGGGCGCTTTCCAGCCCCCCAAAGCCTGCTCCAAACGGGCCGCAATAGCCAGCGCAACATCCTCTCGCCATGGCTTGGCCAATATCTGTACCGCAACAGGCAGCCCCGTGGGCGACTCTCCGCAGCGCACCACCACTCCTGGAAGGCCGGCAAGATTGTAGGCCATCGTGTAGCTGAAACCTCGAAAGTTCGCGTCCTGTGTGGAGGCGCCGTGGGTAAGCGCAGGGTGCGGGTAAGCTGGACAAACAATGGCATCAAACCGGGTCAGGAAGCAGGCCATCTCCGAACGATAGCGATCCCACTCCGCCCAGTAGTTTTGGAAGCCGGCAAGATCGGTGCGGTAAGCTTCCAGCCTGTCAAGCCAACCGGTCAGGAGTGGGTGCACGCGGGACGAGCCCAGTGCGGCGAGATATGCCCTGAGAGAGTCGCCGCCATCGGCGCCGAGTAACTTCATTTCCAGATCGTAGGCCTCACTCACACAAGATGGCCGCGCCTCCTCAGTGTCAGTCAAATCAGGCGCCAGAGCGTTGGCCGCGGACCGGACTACAGCCGCAACCTCTTGGCTGGCGGCGCAGCATCCATTATCCGTGTGGAACGCGATGCGCAGACCTCCGAGCTTTCTCTCATCGAGTGCGGAGAACTGCACATCGGCAACTGCCGGGTCAACGCCGTCAGGACCAGCTAGAAGGCCCATCATCAGGACCAGATCTTCGACTTGCCGCGCCATAGGTCCGATCTGCCATAAGGCTTCGATCCATCCGCCCGCGGGCGGGAAATGTCCGGTCCGGGGCAGGCGCCCGGATGTGGGTTTGATCGCCGCAATACCGCAGAACGCGGCGGGCAATCGGACGCTGCCGGCGCAATCGCTTCCCAGGCCCATCGGCGAACCGCAGGCGGCGATCAGCGCGGCCTCGCCCCCGCTGCTGCCACCGGAGGTGCGCGTGAGGTCGTAAGGATTGTTCGTGCGCCCGAATAGCAGGTTGTCGCTCTCGAACGCGAACAGAAGGTCGGGAAGGTTGGTCTTCGCGATGGGAATGGCGCCGGCTTGCCGCAGGCGTGCGACCAGCGTTGCGTCCGCGGTGGACAGGGGCGCCGTTGCACGGCCAACGGTACCGGCCGTGCAACGAGTCCGTTCGACTTCAATCGAGTCTTTGACGCTGAACGGAACGCCGTGCAGCGGACCAATCGATAGGCCGCGGGCCACAGCCTCGTCCGCGGCGCGCGCTTGATCAAGCGCGTTGCTGCCGAGAAGTTCGACGACGGCATTGATCGAGGGGTTCACGGCCGAGATATGGCTCAGGTGTGCCTGGATCAGCTGCACCGATGAGAGTTCCCGGTTGCGAATCAGTGCCGCTTGTCTGGTCGCCGAGAGCGAGAGGAGAGAGTTCACTGTCCCATTCTATCTACGGCGGCCGCATAAGAGAGTCCCTCTTAGGCCGATTCCCTGGCCCACACCTTTCCCTCGCGCGCGAGACCGATGAAGGCGGCAATATCCTTCGCTGCGCCGATTTCCGTTATGCCAACAGGACCCACTGCATGCGCCTTTCCGGCCAGTCCCGGGACTCCCGAGAGGCCGATAGCTTTGAGGTGCCGGCACGCGTCCATCAGGAAACCGACCGCGTCCGGACTTGAGCTAAGCGCTTCGTCACCGGCTGGCCCCGCAAGAACGGCAACGGCATCGAACAGGATCGAAGGCGACCCGCGAAGCGCCATCTCCGCCGCATGTTTCGTACCGGTGGAGTCTTCCACCCCGCCCACCTTGAGCGCGATAATCGCCGCTGCCGCTCGCTCTTTCTTGATCGCCGCTACCAGCGCATCCTTCAACTTAAGGTTGAATCCCGGCGCAAGTAGTAAGCCGACCTTGCGGCCCTTTAGTGTAGGCTTGTACTTGCCATAGAGGCGGAGCGCAGGGCTCGGATCGAGGTCAATCGGCATTATGGCCGGCTTGGCGGCGATCGCCTCGCCCGTCATACCAAGTTCGTCGGCGACGGTCTCTCCCAAGGTTCGATCGATGATATTGAGATGCCCCAGCATCTTTTGCCGGATTGCCGGGATATCCACTTTGCCCAGCTCAAAAGTCAAGGCCTCGGCAATATGCTTCCGCTCTTGCGGCGTCACCGACCGATAGAATAGCCGCGCCTGCGAGTAATGATCGGCAAAGGATTCCGGCCGCAGCCGAACCTTGGCGGCCTCCGTGGGGATAGGCGCCGTCCGCAATCCAACCGAGGGAGACTCGCGCGCCCCGGCCGGATCGATCGAGTTCGGTTCATAGTTCGCGCGCCCTTTCGCCGTCAGCATCTGCATGTGACCATCGCGCTGCATATTCGCAAATGGGCACTTCGGCCGGTTGATCGGAAGCTCGTGAAAGTTCGGCGAACCCAGGCGGCTGAGCTGTGTATCCAGATAGGAGAATAGCCGCCCTTGCAGCAGCGGGTCTTCGCTGAAATCGATGCCGGGGACAATGTGACTCGGGCAGAAAGCAACTTGCTCGGTTTCGGCGAAGAAGTTATCGGGATTTCGATTCAGCACCATCTTGCCAACCATTTCGATGGGCACAGTTTCCTCCGGAATGAGTTTCGTCGCATCCAGCACATCGAACGGCAGTGCGTCGGCGGTCTTCTGATCGATGACCTGGAATCCGAATTCGAATTCGGGAAAATCACCGCTTTCAATGGCCTCAAACAGATCCCGGCGATGAAAATCCGGATCGGCGCCGCTGATCTTGACCGCCTCGTCCCACAGCACCGCAGCTGTTCCAAGCACCGGTCTCCAGTGAAATTTGACGAAGTTCGTCTTCCCCGCGGAGTTCACCAAACGGAAAGTATTCACCCCAAAACCTTCCATCATTCGCAAGGATCTCGGAATGGCCCGGTCCGACATCGCCCACATGATCATGTGCAGCGATTCCGGCATCAGCGAAACAAAATCCCAGAAGGTGTCATGGGCGCTCCCCGCCTGCGGGTAGCCGCGGTCGGCTTCCATTTTCACCGCATGGACCAAGTCCGGAAACTTGATCGCATCTTGAATAAAGAAGACCGGGATGTTGTTTCCCACCAGATCGAAGTTCCCTTCCTGCGTATAGAATTTGACCGCGAAGCCTCGCACGTCGCGCGGCAAGTCAACCGATCCGGCGCCTCCGGCAACCGTTGAAAAACGCGCAAAGACCGGCGTTCTCACTTTTGGGTCGGCGAGAAAAGCGGCGCTTGTCACATGCTTCATAGACTTGTAAGGCTGAAAATAACCGTGCGCCGCGGAGCCCCGGGCGTGGACGATCCGCTCCGGAATCCGCTCATGATCGAAGTGCGTGATCTTTTCACGCAAAATGAAATCTTCAAGCAGCGTAGGGCCGCGTCCACCTGCCTTGAGGGAGTTCTGGTTATCGGAGATGCCGGTACCCTGATTAGTGGTGAGGACAACGCCGTCTCCCGCAGCCTGCTGATGCGTCTCGCCGCCCTTAGAGGCGGCCGCTTTCGAGGGGGCCGGTTTTTTCTTGAGCACGTCGCTTTTTTGAGGCACGCTCAAACGTTATCATTCTGCGGCCCGGATTTCTGTTCGGCAGCGCACGCTTCCGCTCGCGGCATGAACTAGAATGGACCAGAGTCACCCATGAAGAACACACTTTACCTGAAGCCGCTCGTTCTCATCCTCGCGGCCGCATCCTCCTCGTTCGCGTTCCAGGCGGATAGGGCCGTGGAGGCCGCGCGCTGGGAGAAGCAGGCGCGCAATATCACCATCGTCCGCGACGATTGGGGCATTGCGCACATCTACGGAAAAACCGACGCCGACGCTGTCTTCGGCATGGAATACACCCAGGCCGAGGACGACTTCAATCGCGTCGAGACAAACTACCTCAATGCCATGGGGCGCCTCGCGGAGGCCGAGGGTGAGTCCCGAATCTACCAGGATTTACGGATGAAGCTCTTCATCGATCCCACCGTGCTGAAGACGCAATACGCCGCCAGCCCGGCGTGGCTGCAGAAGCTCATGAACGCGTTCGCCGACGGTCTGAATTTCTATCTCTACAAACATCCCGAGGTGAAACCGCGGGTCATCCAGCGCTTCGAGCCCTGGATGGCGTTGAGCTTCACGGAGGGCAGCATCGGCGGCGATATCGAGAAGGTAAACCTCGGTCAATTGCAGGCATTCTACGGCAAAGCTCCCGCGAGTCCGCAGCCGCCTCCCGGCGAAGACCAGCCTGAAGAGCCCGGTGGATCGAACGGTATGGCCGTTGCGCCCGCGAACACTGCCGCGCATCACGCCCTGCTATTGATCAATCCCCACACTTCTTTCTACTTCCGGTCTGAGTTACAGATGGTGAGTGACGAGGGGCTCAATGCCTATGGCGCCGCGACCTGGGGCCAATTCTTCATCTATCAGGGCTTCAATGACCGCGCCGGCTGGATGCATACCACCAGTGGCGTCGATGCCGTGGATGAGTATCTCGAAACCGTGGTTAAAAACGTGGATAAGAAGGGTGACCGTTATTATTACAAGTACGGAGACGAGTTGCGTCCCATGGTGGCCACTGAGATCGCGGTGCCTTACAAGACTGCCAGCGGCATGGCCGAAAAGAAATTCACTGTCTATAGCACGCAGCACGGGCCCGTCGTGCGTGAGTCGAATGGTAAGTGGGTGAGCATCCGCTTGATGCAGGAGCACGTCAAGGCATTGACGCAATCTTACCTGCGCACCAAGGCGAAGGACTATAAGTCATATTGGAAGACCATGGAGCTGCAGGCTAACTCATCGAACAACACCATCTTCGCCGACACTGACGGCGACATTGCCTACTTCCATGGCAACTACATTCCCAAACGCGATACCAGCTTCGACTGGACCAGGCCCGTGGATGGCAGCAATCCCGCGACGGAGTATCACGGGCTTCTATCCATCGAGGAGACGCCACACCTGCTGAACCCCAAGAGCGGCTGGATCTATAACTCCAACAACTGGCCGTGGTCCGCAGCCGGGCCGAGCAGCCCGAAGAAGGAAGACTATCCCGTTTATGTGGAGAGCGGCGGTGAATCGGCGCGCGGCTTGCACGCCGTCCGCGTGCTTCAGGATAGGAAGGATTTCACGCTCGATTCGCTCATTGCGGCGGCGTATGACAGCTACCTGCCATGGTTTGAGAAGCCCATCCCCGCTCTGATCAAGGCATGGGATGCAACCCCCGAGGGCAATCCCCTGAAGGCGAAAGTAGCCGAGCAGATAGGAGTGCTGCGTAAGTGGGATTTCCGCTGGGGAGTGACATCCGTCGCCACGTCGCTCGCAGTGTTCTGGGGCGATGAAGCGCGGCGGCGCGTGGGCGGCGGTAGACGGGGAGGCAGCGCCTCCGGTGACGACGCCTTCGCCAGCGCCCCGGCGGAGCAACTTTTGCAAGCCCTGGCGGCGGCGTCCGACAAACTCGCGGCCGATTTCGGGACCTGGAAAACGCCGTGGGGCGATATCAATCGATTCCAGCGCCTCAACGACGACATCGCCCCGTCCTTCGACGATGCGGGACCGAGCATTCCCGTCGGCTTTACCTCCTCGCAATGGGGCTCGCTGGCATCTTTCGGAGCGCGCGCCTATCCCGGGACGAAGAAGTGGTATGGGACTAGCGGCAATAGCTTCGTGGCTGTAGTGGAATTCGGCGACACGGTAAAGGCGAAGGCGGTGACAGCCGGTGGCGAGAGTGGCAATCCGGCGTCCAAGCACTTCAACGACGAGGCCAAGCGGTACAGCACGGGCGAACTGCGCGACGTCTATTTCTACCGCTCGCAACTCAAGGGACACACCGAGCGAGAGTACCACCCCGGCAACTAACGTGCGTTAAAATACGGCCGGTTACGTACACCGAAGCGCAGCCCCTGACATCGAGGATACATGGCGGCAACGTTCGGGAACCTCGTGGCTGATTGCTGGTGGTGCGGGCTGTTCTCGCCGGGAATTATGAAGGCAAACGCGCCGCACGGGACATGACCTACATACGACGCAAGGCCGACGAACTCGGCATGAAACTCGTGCCGGCTGCATAAACGCCCGAAAAACTCATCCCGCAGAATCGATGGATTGCGATGAGTCTCCAGAGAGGGACTTCGAGACGTTGACAATCCGGCACGCGAAACAATCGAAGAAGCGAGGCTCGAAACTCAGGGGACGAATCGAATCGTGATTCTGCCCGAGAGCTCGGCCCGGGACTCCTCGCCGTGTTCCTCGAATCGGATTCGAAGAATGTCCTCGCTAGCTGGGTCGGTCACAGTCTTCGCCGATGAGGAGCGCGCGAGGATGCGCCTTGTTGGGCGAAAGTTTTCGCCGGCGTCAAACCACGGCCGAGGTCGAAGGATCGCCGAGAGATTCCTTGACATTCCAACAGAACAGATGGTTCCAGTCTCTTCCGTGGCAGGGAACACCGCCTTCATGAGCCCGACGAATATTTTTGCTCCGGCATCGACACCTGCAGAATCGATATTCGGATTATCCATCCTTGTGCTCGTTACGGTGGCCGCCATCTTCGTTGTGGTATTCGGATTACTCGCCTATGTGGTGGTGAGATTCAGACGCCGCTATCATGACCATAGCGAACCCCCTCAGATTTACGGGAGCACCCAGGTGGAACTGGCTTGGACAGTGATCCCGGTCTTGATCGTCGTCGCGCTTTTCCTCGCGTCGGCCCGCGTGATCGCTTTAGTTCAGAACGCGCGGCGCCCGCCCGGCGCGCTGGAGGTGATCGTTACCGGCCATCAGTATTGGTGGGAATTTCGGTACCCGGATTTAAACATCACCACGGCTAACGAGCTTCACGTGCCGCTAAGCGATCCGGCGCACCCGACACCCACGTTTTTGACTCTGCTGTCTGCCGATACGGACCACAGTTTTTGGGTTCCGCGTCTCGCTGGCAAGACCGATCTGATCCCAAATCACCCGAATTCGATGTGGATCGACCCGCATGAAAAGGGCGTCTTCCTGGGCCAATGTGCACAGTATTGCGGAACGCAGCACGCCAAGATGCTGCTCCGCGTTTACGTGGATTCACGTGCGGAATTCGATCGTTGGGTCAGCCTGCAACAACAGTCGCCGCCTGGCGGCGCCTCGCCTCTGGGGCAACGCGTGTTCGAATCGACGGCATGCGTCAACTGCCATACTGTATCCGGCGCCCGCGCCAATGGGAAGTTCGGTCCCGACCTCACGCACCTGATGACCCGCGAAACGATCGCGTCGGGCGCAGCGGCGAACACGCACGAAATGCTGCGCCTCTGGATCAAGAATCCCGACGCCATCAAACCAGGTTCGAGAATGCCGGCCATGGGGTTGAGCGATCCCGATCTCGACGCCGTGACTGCGTATCTGGAGACGCTTCGCTGATGTCGACCACTGCGATCGCATTATCCGATGCAGCGGCGCGCCCATTGACGCTCCGCTTGCATGAGTGGGTAACTACCGTAGACCACAAGCGCCTGGGCATCCTTTACGTGGCGTACGCGTTAATCTTTCTCCTGGTAGGCGGCGTCGAAGCCACCATCATGCGCTTACAGCTTGTCCGGCCGCACAACAATTTCGTTTCTCCCCAGGCGTTCAATCGGATGTTCACGATGCACGGAACGACGATGATCTTCTTCGTCGCCATGCCTTTGATGTTCGGGTTCGCAAACTATCTCGTGCCGCTGATGATCGGCGCGCGCGATATGGCCTTCCCCCGCCTCAACGCCTTCAGTTTCTGGATGACCGCACTCGGGGGACTGTTCCTTTACTTTAGCTTTCTCGGCGGCGACGGCCTTTACGGCGCGGGGAGTGCGCCGGATGTCGGATGGTTCGCATATGCTCCCTTGACCGCGAAGACGTTCTCAGTCGGACACAGTACGGATTTCTGGACGCTCTCGCTGCTGTCGTCCGGGATCGGGAGTATCGGAACGGCGATCAACCTCATCGCTACGATTCTGTGCATGCGCTGCCCGGGAATGACTTTGGGCAAAATGCCGCTGCTCGTCTGGCTGAATCTTGTGATGGCGGGGCTCGTGATTCTCGCAGTGAGTCCGCTTTCCGCCGCCCAGATCATGCTTCTAATCGATCGCTACCTTGGAGGACACTTCTTCGATACGCAGGCGGGCGGTTCAGCCGCGATCTGGATGCATTTTTTCTGGATCTTCGGGCACCCGGAAGTATACGTTCTGGTGTTGCCGGCCTTCGCGTTTGCCTCCGAAATCATCCCTGTCTTTTCACGGAAGGCAATATTTGGTTATCCGGTGATGGTGGTGGCAACCATCGCGATCGGGTTCATTGGCATGAGCGTCTGGGCGCATCATATGTTCACTATCGGCATGAGTGCGGGCGCGAATACCTTCTTCGTCCTCTCGACGATGGCCATTGCCGTACCCACTGGCATCAAAATCTTCAACTGGCTCGCGACCATGTGGGGAGGAAAGCTTCGCTTTGCGACTCCGATGCTTTTCTGCATCGCGTTCCTGTTCCAGTTTCTAGTTGCGGGATTGACCGGAGTGACGCTGGCCGTTGCGCCACTCGATTGGCAACTCGGTAACTCTTATTACGTCGTCGCGCATTTTCACTACGTCATTGTTGGCGGCATTCTGTTCACTGTCTTCGGCGCCTTCTACTACTGGTTCCCGAAAGCGTCCGGCAAAATGCTGAACGAAGGACTGGGCAAGCTGCACTTTTGGCTTTTCCTTATTGGCTTTCATTTGACGTTTGACTTCATGCATGTTCCGGGGATTCTGGGTATGCCGCGCCGGATCTACACGTATGAGCCGGGCCGCGGCTGGGATATTTGGAATCTGCTCGTTTCGGTCGGCGTCTTGTTTCAGGCCGCGGGAGTCCTCATCTTCGCGTTCAATCTGGTCTGGTCTTATTCCCGAGGCAAGCCCGCTGGAAAGGATCCGTGGGATGCCTGGACGCTCGAGTGGTCCGCCAGTTCTCCGCCCCCGGTTTATAACTACGCCACGATCCCCACCGTGAGGAGCCGACGCCCACTATGGGACCTTAAACACCCGGAAGATCCGGATTGGAGGTACGAATGAGCGCGTACCCTGTAGCAATCGACGCTTGGCGGCTTCCTTCTCGAGGCCGAGTCGGGATGTGGTGCCTGATCGCGGCCGAGTCGGCAATATTCACCATCTTCCTGGTTGCTTACCTCTTTTACATCGGCAAGAGTCAGACCGGGCCGCGGCCCGGGAATGTTCTCCATGCGCCGATCTTTTGTACGTTCTGCCTGCTTTCGAGCAGCCTGACTATTCACGTCGCGGTGCGCAGGATAGCCGCGGGCGAAGTGGCGGCGTTTGGACGCTGGTGGCTCGCTACGATTCTGCTCGGCGCCACATTCCTGTTCGGCACTGCGCGCGAATGGAACCATCTGATTTTGTCTGATGGTCTCACTGTCAGTACGAACTTGTTCGGCACGACCTATTATTCCCTGGTTGGCCTGCATGGGTTTCACGTCACCATGGGACTGGTTGCGCTGACTATCGTGGCCGCGTTCTATTTCGCCGGGCGGTTGGGGCGCGAACACTCCGACAGGCTGGAGGTCCTATCCATGTACTGGCATTTCGTTGACGGGGTCTGGGTCGTAGTCTTCACTGTGGTTTATGTGATGGGAGTTTAGCGATGAACATTCCAGAGAAGATTGAAGTGCCTGCTCCCTCGGCGTGGCCCATCGTACTCGCGTTTGGCCTGACGCTCGTATTCGCGGGCATGGTCACGGCGGCTTCCCTCAGCGTTGCCGGCCTGATATTGGCGGTCGCCGGGGCAGCAGGCTGGTTCCGCGAGGTCCTGCCCATCGAGTCACACGAATGGGCGCCCGCGACCGCGGAAGAGACCCCGATTCAGCCGGAGGAGCACGCCGTGGAACGAATGACGGTCCGAGTTCCTCGCGCCTCGCTGCCGGTGGAGATTTATCCCATCTCCGCAGGCGTCAAAGGCGGCCTTGCAGGCAGCGTGGTAATGGCTGGCATGGCGGCGGCGTTCGGACTTCTGAGCGGCAATGGGATCTGGTATGCGATGAATCTCCTGGTGGCTGGACTGTTCCCCGATATGGCGGCGGAAACAGCAAGCCAACTTGGGATCTTCAATCTTCAAGCGTTCCTGGTGGCCGCGCCGATTCACCTGCTGATCTCGCTGCTGGTCGGCCTGCTCTATGGCGCAATGCTTCCGATGGCCTCCAGACGGCCGATTTTGTTAGGCGGTTTAGCAGCGCCGCTGGTGTGGTCGTTCCTGATCTACAGCAGCTTGGCGGTGATTAACCCCGTGATGAACCAGCGCATCAATTGGGTTTGGTTCGTGTTCTCGCAAATTGGCTTTGGGGTTGTAGCGGGGGTGGTCGTCGCGCGCCAGGAACGAATCGGCACCCGGCAGCCTATGCCGCTGCCGGTTCGGATGGGGCTCGATGCCCCGGGCCTGATGAAAGAAGACGACCGGGAGGAAACGCGATGAAGTATGCGCTCACCCTCACCGCGGTACTCACACTGTCCTCTTGTGAAGCGCCGGGATACCGTGTTGCGCAAGAGCGCGTGATTCGGCCCGGCGAGGTTGCCAGTTTCGATGTGCTCTATGCGCAGAACTGTTCCGCATGCCACGGCGCAAAAGGAGAGGGCGCCTTGACGGTGGGAATCGGCAGGCCTGTGTATCTGGCTATCGCGGACGATTCAATTATCCGCGACGCCATCGAGAAGGGCAGGCCGGGAACACCCATGTCCGCTTTCGCCCAGAATGCCGGCGGAATGCTGACCGATGCGCAGATCGAAATCCTCGTCCGCGGGATTCGCCAGCGCTGGGGCAAGGCTCTCGAAAATTATAGTCCCCCGCCCTACGCATCGCCGCAACTCGGGGATACTGCGCGCGGTCAAAAGGTATTCATGGAATCTTGCGCCGGATGTCATGGAGCGGACGGGCGCGGCGCCCGAAGTATCTCCGACCCTTCCTATCTGTCGCTGGTCACAGATCGGCATCTGCGCACGGTAATTATCGTGGGCATGCCAAACCTTGGCATGCCCGACTGGCGCGGCCATAGCAAGCCACTGTCCGATGCGGAGATCACGGACGTGGTTGCCTGGCTTGCCGCGCAGCGAGAATCATTCTCCGCACAGGTGAAGCACTGAGGGATTTCGATATGAGCGACCTTTCCAGACGTCAGATGTGCTTACGAATATCGATGCTGTTCAACGGCCTTGTAGGAGCGATACTCGGCATTCCAGTCGTACGTTATCTGCTTTATCCCGTGACGCGCGGCCAAAGCGCGGCCGATAATCGCTGGACCTCGCTTGGCGCCGTCGATCGGTTTCCTTCGGGGCAGACGCGGCTGGCGACATATCGGAGTCCCGTCGCGAATCTATCCGACGGCGAGACGGCGGAGATTCCTTGCTGGGTACGAAACATCGACGGAAACAACTTCCAGGTGTTCGCCATCAATTGCGCCCACCTCGGATGTCCCGTCCGATGGTTTCCGCAATCGCGATTGTTTATGTGCCCGTGTCATGGCGGGGCATACTATGAAGATGGCTCCCGTGCCTCGGGTCCGCCCGAGCGAGGCCTGTTCCAATATCCGTTTAAGATTCTCGACGGACAACTTCAGATTCAGGCGGGCGAGCTTCCGACACCGGGTCCTTCGGCCGCGAACAGAGACCTCATCAATATACGGAGGCAGAGCCCATGCGCCTGATCCGTACAGCGGCCCAGTGGCTCGACGAGCGCCTCCAACTGGGCGCGCCAATTCGCGACACGATGGAGCATCCAATTCCCAGAGATACGGCAAGCTGGTTCTATGTCTTTGGCAGCGCCGCGATGACGGTGTTCGCGTTTCAGCTTGTTACCGGGATCTTGCTCGCGCTAGTCTATGTGCCATCGGCTGCGGAAGCTTGGAACAGCTTACAGATTCTGAACCATCAAATAAGCCTCGGATGGTTCATTCGCGCCCTGCATGGTTGGGGATCGAATTTCATGCTGGCCATTGTGCTGATCCACATGGTCCAAGTGTTTCTTTTTGGAGCCTATAAGTATCCCCGGGAGCTCACGTGGATTCTTGGCGTTTTCCTGCTGCTGATGACGCTCGGCATGGCGTTCACCGGCCAGGTTCTGCGCTTCGACCAGGATGCCTACTGGGGACTTGGAATTGGAGCGTCAATCTGCAGCCGTGTGCCGTTCGTCGGCCCGGCGCTCGTGAGTCTGCTGTTAGGAGGCCCGATCATCGCGGGCGCCACACTGTCACGCTTTTTCGCACTGCACGTGTTCGTGATTCCCGGACTGCTAATTGCGTTTGTGGGCTTGCACGTGCTCCTGATCCTGAAGCTGGGTATCAATGAGTGGCCGATGCCGGGCCGGCTCGTTCGCCGCTCCGATTATCGGGAGAAGTATCACGAGCTGACTCACACGGACGGCGTACCCTTTGTGCCGTACGGAGTTTGGAAAGATGCGGTGTTCTCCGGGCTGATTCTCCTCACCATCGCCGCCTGCGCGCTATACTTTGGCCCCTTCGGCCCGAGCGGCCAGCCAGACCCCCGCGTGATCCAAACCGCGCCCAGACCCGATTATTTTTTCCTGTGGCTCTATGCGCTGCTGTCTTTGCTTCCGCCACAACTCGAGACTCCGGTTCTGCTGATTGGCCCCGTGATCGCGTTGATTGTTCTCCTCGGGCTGCCGTTCGTTTCGGGCGAAGGCGAGAAAAGCTGGAAGCGGCGTCCGATCGCAGTACTGACAATCGTGCTTGTCGCCGTATCGCTTGGCACTTTCACCAACATGGCCGATCATACGCCGTGGAGCCCGGTAATGGATGCATCGACTTCTGCTTCCATTCCATCGAAGCTCTTGAGCGGACGCACACCGGTTCAGATTCAAGGCGCACTGGTGTTCCAAGAGAAGCAATGCCACAATTGCCACGCGCTCGGCGGAATCGGTGGACAACGGGGGCCGGCTCTTGACGCCGTCGCTGTTCGCCTGACTGGCGATCAGCTCATACGCCAGGTACTCCAAGGCGGCGGCAACATGCCCGCCTACGGAAAAAATCTCGATCCTGCGGAGACGACGTCCCTGGTGGCATTTCTTCAGACGCTGCATCCCGCGGCATCGGCCCCA
Organism: Bryobacteraceae bacterium; assembly: GCA_049522755.1. Lineage (GTDB taxonomy): Bacteria > Acidobacteriota > Terriglobia > Bryobacterales > Bryobacteraceae > PALSA-243. The sequence goes on from JBEKNN010000004.1 coordinate 46,902, forward strand.
GCAAGAGATGCTTCTCAGGCGCCGGGAGCCCAACCGTGACCTGGCGCATTGCCTCAGTGGCGGGTGGGATAGCCGTGGCAGCAACGGCCATTGGTTCGCCGTTGGCGCATCTCGATCACCACCTGCTGGTTGCGCACATGGTGCAGCACCTCCTTCTAATGCTTGTCGCGGCTCCTTTAATCCTGCTCGGAATGCGATCCACCGCGTTGCCGCAGACGCCCGCGGCCGTTTGCTGGCTTGCCGGCAGCGGCGCGGTAATCTTGTGGCGCATCCCCCCGGTTTTCGACTTGGCCCTCAAATCGACCTTTTGGCATGAGTTCGAGCACGCCAGTTTCTTTCTCGCGGGACTGCTCTTCTGGCGACCGGTGATCGGCAATTCGGGCTGGTCGGCTCCGGTCTATCTCTTCCTCGCGACGCTTCCCTGCGACGCTCTCTCCGCCTTTCTTGCATTCTGCGGCCATGTCGTGTACCGGTCCTATTTATCGGCGGGGACCGGAATGTTCGGACTTTCGGCGCTGGACGATCAGGAACTCGCCGGGGCGTTAATGTGGGTCGCCGTAACGTTTTTCTATCTGATCCCTGCACTTGTGCTGGCAGCCCGTCTGCTTTCGGACGAACACAACCAGGCCGCCGAAATCAGGGTTGCATAGATGAACAGTGTTTCCACGCCTGCTCTCGAGATCGGTCGAGTCGCACAGCCGTCGCGATTCTTAGCGGTGCGCGACCTGGTTCGAGACTTTTGGACCCTCACCAAGCCCGAAGTCAACTTCCTGATTGTGATCGCGACATTTACCGGATTCTACCTCGCCGCTGTGAGTCAAGCGAACTCTTTCCGGTACGACCGGCTTTTTCACGCACTGGTTGGCACTCTGTTGGTTGCCAGCGGTGCTGGGGTATTGAACCAGTTTCTCGAACATCGCTTTGATGCAAGAATGCGACGCACTTCCAGACGTCCCATTGCCGCGGGCCGGCTCCGCCCGTCGACCGGTCTCTGGTTCGGAACATTGCTATCCGCGCTCGGCGCGACTTACCTGCTTCTTGTAGTAAATTATCTAGCGAGCCTTCTGGCTGTTGCCACCTTGGGGACTTACCTATTCGTCTACACTCCCCTCAAACGGAGAACTCCGCTATCTACAGTCGCTGGCGCCTTTCCAGGCGCGGTGCCACCGCTGATTGGTTGGGTCGCGGCGGGAGGGTCGATAACGAGCGCCGAAGCGTGGATATTATACTCACTACTGTTCCTTTGGCAGTTTCCTCACTTCATGGCGATCGCATGGATGTATCGCGAAGACTATGCTCGGGCCGGGTATTACTTACTGCCGCAAGAGCACGACCACACCTTCGTCGCGTGGCTCACGGCAGTTCCTTCTCTTGCGCTGTTCGTGGTCAGCGTCCTCGCAGTGGACGGAACCACCGAAGGCATTCTCCAATACTCCTGCACGGTTGTCCTCGGATTGGGTCTCCTCTACTACGCGGCACGGCTCATCCTCTTCCGTTCGAGAATTGCGGCGCGGCACTTGTTGAAAGCTTCGATCATCTATCTCCCGTTAGAATTTTTGATTCTGACAGTCGGAAAAAGGTGACCCGGCTGTGTCGAAAGAAAAATCTCCCGGAGCGGCTCTGTGAGAGGCGAGGAATCCGCTAACCACATGATCGTTTCGGTTCTACGCCTCCAGTGCGCGCGCCTACCACTTCCCCTCCGGCGCCATGAAACAAGCACACGATGATCTGAAAAGCGTCGCGTTCGTTCTCTCTCTCCCCCGCGACTATCTACCCCTGCCCTTTCCCGCCCAATCGTATGACTCGCGGTATCGCAGCTTGACTCCGGGCCGGTTCACGCGTAAGCGGATTTCATGAGGGCCCGGGGCCGCGCCTTCCGGAACATTAAATCCCAGGGTGTAGCTGATGCGCATATCCTCCAGCGCCAAGCGCACTCCCTCATCCAGATCGTTGCGAGCGTCGAATGCGGTGGCGCCGGTCCGTTCGGCGAGTTCGTGCATCGGCCCCCGGTAACTGCGGCAGCTAGTTGATAAGCCGCACGCATTCACGGTATACACGGCTACATCCGCCTTATTGAGTCTGCCTAAGGCAATTTCGACGCGTGGCACAAAGTCTATACCGCCGACCGCCATGGGAAATCCGGCCGAGAGCCAAACCAAACTCTTCCTCCCGGGCACGTGCGCCAGATGGTCTGCGATTACTTGGAGGGTGTGCAGCGTATCGAAAACCTCATTTTGCCAGAAGAGAATCTGCCATCCCGTATTTCCACCAGTTCCTCTGCCGCGGCCGGGAGGGTCGTCGTCCACTGTGGGGAGTCCAACACCTGCCTCTTCCACTGCCGGTATCAGTGCGGACACATCAGTAGTGAAATCATGCAGTAATCGAGGATCGTGGTCCAAAATATAGATGGCAACCCTCTCCCGTGGCTGGTATCTCTTGAGCAGCCCGATGACCTGTTCTTGCGCCTGCAGCCGATACGAATATTTGATATTGAGCCAATCGAGCAGAATCACCGAATAGCCGGCGGGCGCTTCCACGGAATCGCCCGAAGCGGCCGGCCGCGTACCGCGATCGGCCGCGAAAAGTGTAATCGGCTGCGGCTTACGGTCGTCCTCGATTTGGAAATCCGTCCGTTGCAGATCGGCCACCGGCCTGCCCTGGGAATCTTCCGCCACCACTCGGACTTGTACCAGGTTAGTGGTGGATCGAATCACCAGGTCGGAGTCGAAAGGCACAGTGTCCTGGCCGAAGACGGCTCCCACCACTGCCAGGAAGGAAACGCAACGCGCAAATCGCTTCGCGACTATGGCGACGCTTCCCTCTGAGTTGCCGTGCCACTTGGCAGATGTGCGAAACATGGAAGCCTCCTTGGACGCTGATTATACTGCCGTGCCGCCCATCGCGCTATCGGATTTCCAAATCGGCACAGCGATCTCTTTACCTCCCGTACGGCATCGCACTTCAGCGCAGCGATTTGTATCTGATGGCCCAAGTTCACGCCGCCTCGCGCCGGGCATGGGCCGGCCACCGTCGCGACCCTCGCACTGCTTGGAGGCTGGCGACGCGACTCAGCGCAGCCCCAGCCTACGGTCTACCTGGAGCTCGCGGGCGGCTTGCGCAAGAGCGTTTGACATCCTGGAGACCACCGCACGTCCGTCAAATAAAGACCAGATCAGCGGCCGCTTGCCGCGTGGCCGTCACCGGTTATCGAACTAACAATGGCATCGGTTGCTCTGGTCAGTGGCCGGTTTCCCGCTTTTGCTCCATTCACCTGTAGGACGTAAGCGGTGATATTGACTGTGGTCTCGTCATTCATGCCCTCGGGCGGAAACGAGACGACGGTTTCCTGAAAACGCGCGATGAGTTGGGCCGCGGTCTTCGCCCCCCAGTGATCGATGAAGGTCTTGCCAGTCAGAGGGGCGACGAAGCCCCGAGGTCCTATGAATTCCCGATAGGACGCGGACAGGGAGCTGACCGGCGGCAGTTCACCCGGGTCGCCCTTTCGTCCCAGCAATGTAGAAGTGTGGCATTTGCCGCAAGTGTTCTCATATGCCGCGCGGCCTGCCTCAGCTTGAGCCAAAGTAAAGACACTGGGTGGAGTGGGTTGTTGGCCGGTCAGAACGAAGAGTCCTGAGCCGAGAACAGCCGCGAGCAGCATTGCTTTGGGTGTCACCGTTGTCACCTCACGTGCTGCGCCAATTATACTGAATCCCGGACTGCGGCCCAGGCTCCTGAATCAGCGAGGCGTCTATTAGCGCATCGAGTCCGGGCATGGCCAGATGCTCGAAGCTCGTGTCAACGGCCCGCGTCACAGGAATTCGTCGGGCGGCCCGCTCATCACTTGCCGCACTTCGATTGGCATGTTCATCGGGACTCCGCCGGGTCCCGGCGCCGCCGACGCCCGAGCGGCGATCGCATAAGCTTGCTCCGGACTATCGACTTCGACGATCCAGTAGCCCGCGAGAAACTCTTTGGCCTCCGGAAACACGCCGTCCGTGATCGGCCCACCGTCTTTCCTGGCCCGCACCACCAGCGCCTGTTGCGGGCTGGCCAAGCCTTCGGCGGAAACAAACTCTCCGGATTCGCGGAGTGCCTTGTTGAGACCGCGCATGAACGCGATGTTCGCCTGAATGTCTTTTTTCGGCCAGGCACCAAACGCGTCATAGCCCGTCTTCGGGCAGTTCATCATCAAAATGTACTTCATGGCTTTCTGCTCCTTTCGATTTTCGCACTCGCCTGTGCGCTTTCATTGGTGAGTCGGAGCAGGCGGCGTGTTCTCGACATCCTGGACAACGATTTCGGCAAAAAAAACTGGGCGAGTGTCTCGGGTCAAGATTACTCCCCCGCCTGGCCGATCAGTGCGCCTTGCAGGTTTTCAAGTGACCGCTCTTCGAGGCTCTCGATCGCCCGCGCCGCGAACCCGCTCATGTTGGCGACTGCGAAACTGATGCCTTGCAGATTACGTTCCCTGGGAATACCGGGCGCCGGGCGCGGGTAGCCCGAAGCCAGAAACGCGATGCCATCGCCGACCTTCTGCACGCGGTACCGGTTCCGGTCGCAGCGCTCATCGAGACTGACTCCGAGCACGCCCGGCAGGCACCCCGGGAAGCAGCGTTGCCCTCCCATCTCTCTGGCGGAAACCAGGAATACGCCCGCCGTGAGCGCCCGCTCAATGACGCCGCCGAACTGTTCCCCGTGATCGGCATTGGCCGTTCCCAGGCTCAGGTTGACGATGTCCATGCGCTGCTCGATGGTCCACTCAATGGCTCGCAACAGGGCTCGCGCACCCGATCGCAGGTAGTTATGAAACACCTGGACCGCGAAGTATTCCGCCAGCGTGGCTTTCTCCTGAATCGCCGCCATCACGGCCGTGCCATGCCCCAGCCGGTCCACATAGGAGTCTTGCTCGACGACGCCATCCGGGCTAATCGAGACGCCTCCGGAGACGCCCGAAATATGGGGATGCCCCGCATGGACTCCACTGTCGATCACTGCCACTCTCACGCCGCGTCCTTCACATCCGGCGAAAGGAAGGCTGAGGCTGTCTCTCGGTGATCGCGCTTCGGGTAACGGCTCTTCAGGCGATGGCGGCATTGAAGTCATGACGGACTAACGTCATCCGCGCCCCACCGTCCCGCACGTTGATCACGGCGCCGGCGATTTCCGCAAGGGCGGGGCGATGCGTGATCACAATCAGTGTGCCGCCCTGCATGGCGGCGCGGAGACTCACCGCGATTTGCTTTTCCATCTCGCCATCCAGCGCGGACGTCGGTTCATCCAGAATCAGGACGCGCGGGTGGCGCAGCAGCGCCCGTGCCAGCGAAATGCGCTGCCGCTCTCCTACCGAAAGGGCCAGCCCGCGCTCGCCTGTTATAGTCTCGTAGCCCTGGGGCAGCCGGGCGATTAACTCATCGAGTCCGGCCGCTCGGCCTGCTTCTTCAATCTCTTGGCGGGACGCCCCAGCGCGGGCGTAAGCTATGTTCTCCGCGATAGTCGCGTTGAAGAGATACGGCGTTTGATCCACTAATACGATCTGCTCGCGCACGTCCGCCAGGCGAAACTGGCGAATGTCACGGCCGTCAATCAGAATGCGGCCCTGGTCCGGGTCAAGATAGCGAACCAACAGATCGGCCAGCGTGGATTTCCCCACTCCGCTCGGCCCCAGAATCGCGCAGAAGCTCCCTGCGGGAATCTCCAGGGAGACACTCTCCAGCACCGCGGCGCGGTCGTGCCGTATGCTCACTCCTTCCAGGCGTATCGCGCCTAGTACCGGCGGCAGCGGCACGGCGTCGGGGGCCTCAGTGACTTCCGGCGGAGTGTCGAATAACTCGAAGATACGGCCGAGTGAGACTCTGGCCGACGCCAGGCTCGCAGTCAGACTCATTAGATTCTGCACCGGCGAGAGCAGCCGCGTGTGATACGCCATGAACGCCACCAGAGTCCCGATGGTCATCGTGCCTTGAATGATCTGCCACCCGCCGTACAGGAATACCGCCGCCGTGGCGACAGTCAAAATCGTGCCGGGCAAAGCTCCGGTCATGAAAGAAGCGACCTGTACTTTCAGCATGGTTTCAACAAAAGCGTCATTCCGCTCCCGAAAGCGCTCCGCCTCGCGATCCCCCGCATTGAGAGAGACCACCACGCGCATGCCGAGGATGGAATCCACGAAGAAACTGCCCAGGTCGGCGCTTCGTTCCCGCAACTGCTTAGTGAACGCAGTCAGGATTCGCTGATACCTCACGAACGTGTAAATGCAAGCTGGTATCAGCACTACGCCAACCAGAAACAGCCGCCAGTTGAGCCAAAGCATCATCGCCACGCTGCCAATCAGGAACCCGACATTACTCAGTACTGAGAGCAGCGCATCCGCCGAGACTCGTTGCACCTCGCCCGCATCGTTATTCAGGCGCGACATCAGATCGCCGAGCCTGTATCTGGCGTAAAAGCGCGGCGAAAGCATTTGCAGATGCCGGAACAGCGCCAGGCGTATGTCAAAGAGCATGGCCGCCGAAATTTTCACATAACGGTAGCTCGCCAGAATGTTGAATACGAACCCCAGCACGGACGTAATGAACATGATGCCGGCGATCCACACCAGAGCGTGCATATCGCGGCGCAGCAGCGCCCGGTCGATCAATAGTTTTGAGACATAAGGCTGGAACAAAGTGAGAGCCGTGGCCCCAAGGCTGACGATCACAACCAGACACAGCGGCCGCAAATATGGGCGTATGAAGACCCAGAGCCGCCGATAGGTCTGCCAATAAGCTACTGGCGGCCCAGGTGGCGGCAGTGACGAAGATTCCGGCTGGCGTTCATCGCTTGTGATAGGCATAGCGCGCCTGCTGCTCATGAGTTCGGCTTATAGTTAGTCCAGATGATAACATTCCACGCGGCATAAGAATTTCCGGGCAAGTGCTGGCACAGTGGGCGCCGTCAGCCGATAGCTTTAAGTTCGAACCCATCGAGCCGATACCGGAACGCGGTCTGGCGGCTAAGTTGGCGGCCGCACCAATCGAGACCCCGGGTGACGGACTCGGCTTCGGACTGCCACCACGGCCCGCCACACCCGGACGCGTAGTATTCGAGACAGTGGGCCAGATGGCGCCGGAACCCGGCAGTCAACCGCGCTTCGTAATGCGCCATTAGCTGGACGGGGTCGTCGCCGCGCGCCGCTGCGCCGATCACTGCGGAGGCCAGAATCGCCTCGCGGACCGCGTGCGCGGTTCCGTCCCCGCAGAGCGGATCGAAGGCCATTGCCGCCGTTCCGCACGCGATCCATCCGGGTTCGCCGAGTGGCGCCACAATACGTGGCGACGCCGCGAATTGCGCGGCCGCGGGTTGGCATCCCGCAATTTGTTCGCGGATCAGCCGGCTCTGGTCCAGGAGTTCCTGGGGCCGCAGGCCCACCGAAAGCAGCCAGCCGGAGCCGGGCGCGTTGGCGATCAGGAACAACCATCCGTCCTCGATCGACTCAATCCAACAGGCCGCCGGTTCAGCTGCGGGTTTCAGCTCCACCTTCACGGCAGTGGCTATTCGCGATCCGAACCTGTGCTGTACCGCCGCCGCCGGCAGAGGCATTGCGGCGAAGACAGTCCAGCCGATATCCGCGTCGATGTCCACGCCGATATCGACGCCAGCCGCCGTATCCGGCAGCGCCGGTCCCAAACTGTCCAGAAGCAGCTGTTCAGAGACCACGACGGCGGTGTGTTCCAGCTCGACCGCACCAGCACCCCGGCCCCATGCGACGATGCGTTTGTGAATTCGCGGAAGATCGCGAAACAGATTTTCCTGGTCGAAGATTTCCCGGATGAGCGCCTGCGCCGGCTCGCTCAGCATAATCGCCGGCAATCGCGGACGATCGGTTGGCTGGACAGACACCGGCACGCCGGACCGCGCCAGCAGATGGGCGCAGCACCGCGCCGCGATGCCATCGCCGCGAATGACTACGCCAGTCATATCGGAAATCGGCGGCGTCACTCCACCTTTTCGAGCAGCAGATTGATCGTCCCCACCGCTATCGACATGCGCACACGGATCTGCACCGGCAGCTTCCGCCGGTCGTCGGTCAGCCACACGTTCAGATGCGCCGGCCGCTTGTAGAGTACTCCGTTGAACAGGTAGATTTCGTAGCGGATAGTCTTGAACACTCCGGTGGGCGTCTTGACATCCTCGCGCTGCTGCGCCTCCACCTTCGCCACAGCGCTTTTCTTGCCGTCGCTGACCGCCTCGTTTACAGACTGGCCCGGCTCCAGATTAAGCGTCCTCAGAACATACAGACCGCCTAAAGTGTCGTGCACGCAAGCGGGAATCGGCGTCTCTTTCGATTCGAGCGTTACGTTTTTCACGCGGTCGCGTTCCACGTAGATGGCCTTCTGCTGCGCGGCGTCGTAAGTGACTTTGGTCTCGCGCGAGCGGCTGCCCTCCTGCGAAGACATCTGTGTGGATTCGGCGCACAACGCTTCCGTCAAGTTGGCGCTGTAGTTGTCCTCCACCTTGAACAGCTTCGACACCAGGCCCACCGACTCTACACTCACGTTGGCCTGCCATCCAACCGGGCCCGGCTGCCATTGTACTTTGACCTTGCCCGCCGTGATCAGGCGCCACTCCACGTTGTAGTAGAGAGTTTCGCGCGCCGGTGGAGCGCCGGCGGTTTGCGCCGCAGCCATCGACACCCCGAGCAAGACCAGCGGCAAACCCTTGGGCATGAAAGGCCAGTGTCTCAAATGCGGCGCGCGGCGCGCAACGTCGTTTGCTCGATCCGCTCCGTGCTCATGTACTCACTCCGCCGGCTCGCGCGCGTAAATCATGTATGAGGCCGCGGGCGGGGCTTCGCCCTGGTGGTAGCTGCGGACGCGGTCGCGGATCGCCCGGTCGGATGTGGTCATTCGCTCCCGCTCGCGCAGGAATTCCAGCCAAGATTCCACCACGAAGGTTTCGATAATGCGCTCCGGCGCGGCAGTGTCGCGGTACACGCCCCAGCGGATGGCGCCGTCGCGCATGCGGATGCGGCGGAACTGGTGGATGGCGTGGGTGAATTCGGCGTAGTCTTCCACATGGACGCGGTATTCGACGGTGACCATCACCGGGCCGTCTTCGTGGTCCGGCACCATGACCACTTGCGGCGCGGGACGGTTGAGCTGGAACGGACTCAGATCGGGCGGCGCGCCGCGCAGCAGGTGGAAGCGCATGGCGAAGGGCAGCGTGACCAGCATTCCGGCCGCCGCGGCGAGCAGCGATCGCGGCGTGGAGACGCGCTCCGCGATCAATCCCCAGAGCGCGCTGCCCAGCGCCATCCCGGACCAGAATATGGTCTGGTAAGCGCCCAGCGCGCGCGCCTGCACCCAGGCGGGAACGGAAAGCTGCACGGCGACGTTGAAAGTGGACGTGGTGCTGGTCCAGGCGAATCCGGCGGCCAGCAGCCAGAAAACGATCAGCGCCGTGGTGCGCGATAGCGCCAGCACCGATAGCGAGCAGACAAATACCAGGGACGCGCCGGCGGTGATCACATCGGCCGAGAATTTGCGGCGGAGCCTGGGCAAGGTGAAAGCGCCCAGCACGGCGCCGGCTCCCAGGCATCCGTTCAGAACGCCGTAAGCCATGGCGCCTTTGTGGAGGTCCTGGTTGGCCACCACGGCGAGCAAGGCCCACACCGCGCTGGCGAAGGTGGTGAACACGAACGCGCGCAGGAAAACCGCCAGCAGCGGGGGAGCATGGCGCAGATAGCGTGCGCCCGAGCGCAGCGAACCGAAGAGTCGCTCGGAGGGCAGCGCGCTCTTGTAGGGCGGAGTGCGCTGCCATATCGCCAGCACAAAAATGACGGCGATGAACGATGCGGCGTTGAGCGAGAAGACCACTCCCGCGCCGCGTGGGGCAGTGGCGAAAGCGGCCACCATAAGGCCGCCCAGCGCGGGTCCGGCGGCGCGGGCCAGGTTGAAGCCGGCGCTGTTGAGGGCGATGGCGTCGGGCAGCTCCGGGCGCGGAACCAGCTCGGGCACAATCGATTGCCAGGCGGGATTATTGAGCGCCGAGCCGATATTGAGCAGGAAGGTGAGCGCGAGCAGCGTGGCGGGCGAGACGATTCCGGCGAGCGTCAAGGCAGCGAGAATCGCCACGCTGCCCAGCATCCACGATTGCCAGAAAAGCAGCAGACGGCGGCGGTCGAAGATATCGGCGGCCCCTCCAGCCGGGAACGCGAGGAAGAGCGCGGGCAGGCTGGCGGCGGTCTGCATCAGGGCGATGAGCAGCGGCGAAGTGGTGAGCGCGGTCATCAGCCACGCGCCGGCGGTGTCCTGCATCCAGCTGCCGACGTTCGAGACGATAGAGGCCATCCACAGATTGCGGAACAGCGGCCGGCGCAGCGCGGCCCAGCCGGAAACAGGTGTTGGCGTAGCAGTCGTCATGTAAGACAGGCATCCTTGCCTGTCTGCCCGGGCATCCAGCGGGAAGGGAGCGGTTGCGTTGTGGCACTAGCGACAGGCCGGAAGGCCTGTCGTACATAGGCTGTCATTGGGCCGTCGCCGGAGCGGCCGTCGCCACTGCGCTGCTTACACGGTGCCGGCGCTCGTACTCGTCGCGCGTGCAGAAAGCATCGCGGCCCAGCGCGCGGTCTACCGAGAGGATGCCATCCAGGTGATCGATCTCGTGCTGCAGCAGCTCGGAAAGCGCGCCGGTGGCGTCCAGAATCTGCGTCGCGCCCTGTTCATCCTCATAGCGGATGCGCACGATTTGCGAGCGCTCGAGCCAGACCAGCAAATCGGGGAACGAAAAGCAATCGTCCCACAGGCGGAACTTTTCCTCACTCTTGAGATCGTATACAGGATTCCGCAGCGAGTAGGCGCGGCCTTCGAATTCGATGTAGATCAGGCGCCTGGTCTCGCCGATTTGTACCGCGCTGATGCCGCGGCCGAAGCCGCGCGTCCGCTGGAATTCGTGCAGCGATTCGCGCATGTCTTCGAATATTCCGGCGGCTTCGGCCGGAGTTGCGACGGGCGCCGAGACGGCGCGCAGAAGCGGGTCGCCAAGCTGGAGAATGCGTCGTGCGGGCATGCTACACAAATGGTAAGTTAAGCCGATGCCTGCCCGCAAAGATCCCGTCCGGGCGTTGTCGCACGTCATGGCCTACGCGGCCTTCTACCTGGCGCCCCTGGTGCTTGGATTCGGCTTCCTGATGCAGGCGCTGGCGGGCGCTCTGGCTGGGATGACGCTGGCAAACCTGGCGGCGGCGCTCTTCGCCAACTGGATCGCGTTGAAGATTTTCGCGGAACGCCCGGTGACGGCGATCGGGCTATGGTGGAACCGCGCGTCGGCGGACAATTTCGCCGTTGGGCTGCTGGGCGGCATCGGCGCGGGGTGCGTGGCCCTTGTCCCGCCGCTCGGAGCCGGCGCGGCGCATTTCACAAGGATTGCGGACGAGCAGCCAACCATCTGGGCGGCCGTATTTCTGTCCGTGTTCCTGCTGGTCGGGTCGGCCGCGGAGGAGATTCTCTTTCGCGGATTCGGCTTTCAGACGCTGGTGGCGAGCTTCGGGGCGTGGGCCGGCATTGTGCCAGGCGCGGTGCTGTTCGGATTGCTGCATCTGGAGAATCCGGGCGCCACGTGGCTGGGAATCGTCAATACCATGGGGTTCGGAGCGGTCTTCGGCTACGCATTTGTGCGCAGCCGGGACTTGTGGCTGCCCATCGGGTTGCATTTCGGATGGAACTTTACATTACCGCTCTTTGGCGTGAACGTAAGTGGGCTTAGAATGGATGAGACGGGTTACGAGATGTCGTGGACCGCCGGCGCGCTATTCAGCGGCGGAGCCTACGGCCCGGAGGCCAGCGTGCTGACATCCGCGGTAGTGGTTTTGCTGTTCCTGTATGTGTGGAAGGCGCCAGTCCGGCGGCAAGCTTCGCCTCTGACGGACCCGCCAGCGGAGAGTGCCGTATGCGATTCGTCGCTGCCATTGCCATCCTGAGCGCGCTGCCGCCGTTGCTAGCCGCCGATAAACTGACGTTCGAAGATCGCGTGGAATTGATGCGCGGGCTGATGGCGGAATATGCCAAGGCCAAGGTGCTGGTGCCGCGATCCAGGAAGAACCTCGAAGTCAACGCCGACGGCACCTACGACAAGCGCGAGTGGCAGACCATCGCCAAGGAAAGCGGGCCGGCGGCGCGCGTAGGCGACATGATCCAGATCACGAAGGTGGATATCGAAAGCCAGAAGATCGTGTTGCAGTTGAACGGCGGGTTCAAGGGCGGGCGGCACTGGTTCGACGGCGTGAACGTGGGCATGGGGCCTTCGACCAATCCGGCGCAGGTGCCGGTGGGGAACGGCGATGCGAACGCGCCCGGCGGCACCACGTTGGAGGTGGTCTTCCACAAGCCGCTCGAACCGATCAAAGCGTCCGAGGTGAAAAAGATGCTGGCGGCGGTGCTCGATTTCGATCAGCACAGCGCCACCGAGTTATTCTCCGAAGCGCTGCCGCCGGAGACCAGGAAGGCGATCCAGGAGAAGCACGTCACGGTAGGGATGTCGCGCGACCAGGTGCTGCTGGCCCTGGGCCGCCCGAAGTACAAGCCGCGCGAGAACAAAGACGGATTGGAGATCGAGGATTGGGTGTATGGGACGGCTCCGGGCAAGATCACATTCGTAACGTTCAACGGCGACAAGGTGATCAAGGTGAAAGAAGAGTACGCGGGCCTGGGAACGGACGTAGGGGCGGAAGTTATTAAATAGCGGCCGGCCATTCCTCACTGGCTAGTGAAGTCAGTTGCCATTCGCGCCGTACCGTTTGAAGATTTGAAACAGGTTGGTGGAAAACGCCGAGCGCGCCATCACCATGTCGCAGCCCGCATCTTGCGCGGCCATCTTCAATTCCCCCTGCACGTGCGACAGGAATCCGATCAGGTTGATTCCCTTGGTTTCCGCGCTGCCTTTGAGCGCCGAAATCAGCGTCAACGGATTCACCGCATCGAAGTTCAGATCGAAGACGATCAGCGAGGGCTTCGATTGCGCCTTTTCCAGAACCTCTTTTGCGTCCTTGACGAATTGAAGATCCAAGCCGGAGCGCTTGGCGGCATCGGAGAGTTTGACGGCGAAAAACAGATCGCTCACAACGGCCAGAACTCTCTTGGGTTCCTGATTAGGCATATTAACGATACGGTTCTTGTTACTGCTTATGCCGCGTTCCCCATGGTCGCGGCTCCAGGCGGGACATAACTATTCTAACACACCGGAAAGATTGGATGTTTTCCGGCGGAATTGAAAATGTGCTTCATCGCGCTGCTCTCTCAAACGGCTCTCCTGAAGGTCGCAGATTCGGGGAAAGTCCGAACTCGACAGACGAAAGCGTCTGTCCCACTTTGGTTCGCAAGGGGCTTGCGTTACCGCGCCGCCCCGCGCCCGCCCGCATCGAGGTTATACTTCTTGAGCTTGTAACGCAGCGCATCGCGCCCGATGCGCAGAATGCGCGCCGCTTCCGATTGATTGCCGCCGGCCGATTCCATGGCGCGCTGCACCAGCTGCCGCTCCTGTTCCTCCAGCGCGCCGTGTTCCAGGCCCACTCCGAGCGCCGCCGGCGGCGTTTCGGCCTGGCCCGGCGCTCGCAAGGACGCCGGAAGATCCTGTATATCGACCGTCTCCGCCATGGCCATCATGCATGCGTGTCCCAGGACATTTTCGAGCTCCCGCACGTTGCCAGGCCAGGAGTGCATCGCCAAGGCCATGCGCGCGCGATGGCTGAGACCGCGGATCTCTTTCTTGTACTGCGCCGCGAAGCGCGCCACGAAATGGCGCTCGAGCAGCGGCAGGTCCTCCTTGCGCTCTTCGAGCCGCGGCATGCGGATCTCCACCATCGAAAGCCGGTAGTACAGGTCTTCCCGAAAACGCTTCTCGGCAATGGCGGTGCGCAAATCGTGATTGGTGGCGGCGATCACCCGCAGATCCACCTTGCGCGAGGAAAGCGAGCCCACGCGCTGCACCTCTTGATTCTGCAGCACGCGCAGGAGCTTGGACTGCGTCGCCAGCGGCATGTCTCCAATCTCGTCGAGAAATAGCGTGCCCCCGTGCGAGTGTTCGATGAGCCCCATCTTGTCGCTGGTGGCGCCGGTGAACGATCCCCTGACGTGTCCGAACAGCTCGCTCTCGAAGAGCGTTTCCACCACCGCCGAGCAATTCAGCACTACGTAGCGCCCCGTGGCGGCAGGGCTGAGCCGGTGCAGCGCCTGGGCCGCGAGATCTTTCCCCGTCCCGGTTTCGCCGGTGATCAGCACCGCGCGGTAATGCGGCGCAATGCGGCGAATCTTGGAAAACAGGTCCCACATCAGCGGGCTACGTCCCACGATGCCTTCGAATTCGCTGGCGGCCAGCATCTCGTCGTCGAGAGCCAAGGTCCTCTGCCGGCGCTCCGCCTCCACCGCCAGCTTGCCGATGCGCTCGCGAAGCAAAGCGATGGAGATCGGCTTATTGAGATAATCCGCCGCGCCCTTCTTGATCGCCTCGACGGCCGTTTCCGTGGTGTAGTGCGCGGTCATCAGCACCACATCGATCGCCGGGTCGAATTCCATGATGCGCTCCAGCACCTGCAGACCGCTCAGATCGGGCATGACCAGATCGGTGAGGACGATGGCGGGGTGTTTGGCATAAACCAGGTCCAAACCTTCGTTGGGGTCGGAGGCGGTGAGGATTTCGAGACCCTCTCGGCTGAGCGCGCTCGATAACATTTCCAGGCTGCCGAGGTTGTCGTCGATGATCACCATCGACAGCTTCGATCCGGGATTGCTCGGCGCCGCCATGCATTCAGCCTATCAAGCGCCGCACTTCGGCGCGCAGGACGGCCAGCCGGATGGGCTTGGTGATGTACCCGGAAAAGCCGGCGGTCATGGCGTGCTCGCGGTCTCCTTCCATGGCGCTGGCGGTGAGCGCCACTACCGGGGTGGCGGCGAAGCGGGGCTCGGCGCGCAACTGGCCCACTGCGCCGAATCCATCGAGCACCGGCATGTGCAGATCGAGCAGCACCAGATCCGGGCCGGTCGCCCGGGCCAGCGCGACCGCTTCCGCGCCATCCGCTGCTTCCGTAACCTCATAGCCGGCGCGCTCCAGCACCGTGCGCACCAGTTCGCGGCTCGAAGCCTTGTCGTCGGCCACCAGGATTCTCTTCACTGCACATCCTCCCTGAGCTTCTCAACCGGCATCGTGAAGGCGAACCGGCTTCCCTTGCCCGGCTCGCTCTCGAGCCAGATTTTTCCGCCGTGAGCCTCCACCAGCTGCTTGGCGATCGCAAGGCCCAGACCCGTGCCTTCCTTAAGCCCCCGGGTGGTCGACCCCGCCTGATAGAACTTGTCGAATACCGGCGCGTGTTCCGCCGCCGGGATGCCGACGCCGGTATCGCTCACCGAGATCTCCGCGACGCCGTCCTCAATCGCGGCTTCGACCAGGATGCGTCCGCCCTCGTGCGTAAACTTGACCGCGTTGCTCAGCAGGTTATAAAGTACCTCCTTGAACCGCACACGATCCGCGTAGAGCGCAACTCGCGCCGGCACGGCGGCCTCGAGCTCGAGCGATTTCGCCACCGCCTGCGGACGAATCGTCGTCATCACTTCGTCCACCGCCTCCAGCATATCGAACGCGCCCAGCCGCAAATCGAGCCGCCCTGCTTCGATGCGGCTCAAATCGAGAATATCGTTGATCAGTTCCAGCAGATGGAGCGAATCCTTGTGGATAAACGCGGCAAACCGCTTCTGCTTTTCGTTGAGCGGCCCCTCGAGCTCCTCCGCCAGCAGCTCCGCGAACCCGATGATGGTGTGCAGCGGCGTCCGCAGCTCGTGGCTCATGCTGGCGACGAATTCGGTCTTCAGGCGGTTGGCCCTTTCCACTTCACGATTGCGCATCTCCAGTTGACGATTGGCTTCGGTCAGCTCCGCCGTGAAATCGTCCTGCATCTGGCGCAACTGCCGCTCGGCGCGCTGGCGCTCGGTGATATCGCGAATAATGGCGGTAACGCGCATCTCGCCCTCGTAGTTGACCGGGCTGAGGCTGATTTCGACAGGGACGCGCGCGCCGCTTTTGCATTGCAAATGCAGATCGAGCCCGCTCCCCATGGAGCGCACGGCGGGGCGCGCCCAATAGTTGGCCCGATGCGTAGCATGCCGCCCGCGCAATTCTTCGGGTGTGAGAATTTCCATCGGCTGCCCCAATAACTCGGCGCGGCTGTAGCCCGACAATCTTTCCGCAGCGGCGTTCACCAGCACAAGGTTCCCCAGGGCGTCGACCTCAAGTATGGCGTCCGGGGCCGCTTCCAGCAACTCGCGAAAACGCCGTTCCGCCCCGATCTGGGCGCGGGCCTTCTGCTCCTGGGCCGCCAGTTCGCGGTACTTCCGCTCGGCGGAATGAGCCGCGGTAATGTCGGCGAGAATGGCCACGTTGCCGCTGATGGTTCCATCCGCATTGCGAAGGGGCGCCGTCCAGAGGCTTACGTCGACAACGCTGCCGTCCTTGTGCTGGCGCCGCACTTCCACTCCAGCATGGGTAGCGCCCTGAAACTGAGACTCCATCAGCTTACGGTATTCCTCGCGCTCCGAAGACGGTACAGTCGGAAGCTCGCGCCCCAGCACTTCCTCGGCCCGCCAGCCGAAGATCTGCTCCGCTCCGCGGTTCCACATAACTACCTTGCCATCCAGATCGAGGCTCATAACGGCGAGCGGACAAGTTTCCAGCATGGCCTTGACCTTGCCGATTACTTCCATGGCGGTTTCGTTCGCCCGGCGCCATTGCTGTTCGAGCATCTGAGATGAGGGGGCAAGTGGAAGGCCATTAATGGGCCATATCTTCTGCCCGGAGTGCAGCTTCCCGGTGAAGGCCTCGCAGCTGGCGACACATCTCTGCCTCCATCTGGAATCGGCGTCTTCCAACTGAGCGATCAAATGGTCGAGATGCGTGCGATCCGGCCGGAGCAGCAGGATTTTGAGGATTTGTGTGGGGAATCGGAATCGTGCGTCGTATCAACCGGAGCTTCCCGCTCCCCGAGTGTACGGCAGGCTATTGCTTGAGTGCGGTGACGCAGTTGGGCCGGCGGCATGCGCCAAATGGCGCAGGTTCCTTGCCCTGCGTATGGGCGTCAGACCGAAGCTGAACCGGCTCCGCCCAGCCTGACTGCTTTGCCGCTGTGAAGCGAAAATGCTCCGCGAACAGCCGCCACCAGAGAGCCGCCAAAAAAATACACCGTCATAGCGAGCGTTAACAGGAACGACCAACCGTTCCAACTGTCCAGCACGTGGAACGTTGGACCGGATTGGGATAAAGATACCAGGAAGGTCACTATGCCAGACGTAAACAGACCAAGCGCTAGAACGGCGGCGAGCCTCGACGTCTTGAAATACATTCCGAGTCCGCATGCAAAATACAGTATTGCGTTCAAATAGACCGCAACAGTCCCCAGTGCGACAGCGGAGCCAAAGGCGAGCCCAAAGGCGCCCATCATTACCCCAAACAGAATGGCCCGCAGACCACCGCTTCGCACATAGTATTCCGGAGTACGTTTACTCGGTTGGCTCATAGAGTAGCAATCCTTGTAAGTCGCCTATCGCAGGATCCGGAGTGATCTGTCGAACATCGGCTCCGGCCCATTACGGAGCCAAGAGTACCACGTTTCCGGCGATTAGCCGCTAAAAGCGGTAGTCCATAGTAGTCCATAGGTACCGGTACGGCGACCGCGTGGCCGGCGCA
Source organism: Bryobacteraceae bacterium (assembly GCA_049522755.1). GTDB lineage: Bacteria > Acidobacteriota > Terriglobia > Bryobacterales > Bryobacteraceae > PALSA-243. Next base: position 64,605 of record JBEKNN010000004.1, read on the forward strand.
CGCACGACGTGCCGAACCTGCTCCTGGTGGACGGCAGCCGGTCGGGAGCGAGGAGATACGCGGCCTCGTCGGCCGGGTGACGGACCGCACTCGCGCCCGGCGTAATAATCGTCGTCTGCGGCGCGGCGCCGATTTTCCCGTATCAATTAGGGGGAATCCCGTGATACGCTTATCGACACCTCACGGAGGGTATTCATGCGGTACACGAAGCTTCTGCTCGTACTCCTTGGGTTTGCGGCGACGCTGAGCGCGGCAGACCTTTTTGTGGGAACGTGGAAAATGAACCCCGCCAAGGCGAAATACAGCGTAGGCAAGGCGCCAAAGGAACAGACCATCACCATCACCGAAACGGGCAGCGATCTGGAGGTGAAAATCGAGGGGATCGCGGCGGACGGAAGCAAGATTTCGTTCGGTTATACCATCCCGGCCGCCGGCGGAAACGGCAAGGTGGTGGCCGCCTCGCCTTATTATGACAGCGTTTCCGGCAAGCGCGTCCGGCCAAATGAACGGATAGTAAGCTATATCAAAGGCGGCAAGTCGGTGTACACGGCTCGCTCCAGGGTCTCGGCCGATGGAAGCACTCTGTCGGTATCCTCGAAAGGCTTGAGTGCGTCGGGCCAGACCGTGGACGCCAACGTCGTTTACGACAGGCAGTAATGGTCTCCCCTGCCCTCGGCTACCGTCCGCTCTTCAGCGCGCCAGCGTCACCACGGCTTGCGCTTCGGCCGAGCGCCCTTCACCCACCGGTCCCACCTTTTCCGCGGTTTTAAACTTCACCGAAACCGCGTCGAGGTCGAGCGAAAGTGCGCCGGCCAATCGTTCCCGGATCAGCTGGCGATAATCCTTCAGCTTTGGCCGCTCCAGGATCACCGTGGAATCCACGTTCACGATGCGATAGCCGCGCGCTTCGGCGAGCTGCTGGGCATGGCGCAGAAATACCAGGCTGTCGCAGCCCTTCCATTGCGGATCGGTATCGGGAAAATGCATGCCGATATCGCCCAGCGCCGCGGCGCCCAGTATGGCATCGGTGATGGCGTGCGCCAATACGTCGGCGTCGGAGTGTCCTTCCAGGCCGAACTCGCACGGCACGGTGACGCCGCCGAGAATCAGCGGGCGGCCGGCGGCGATGCGATGCACGTCCCAGCCCAGGCCGGTTCGAATCAGGCTCAACGGTTGGATCAACGACCGGATTCCTTTGCCGCGAACTCGCGGAAGAAGAGGTGCGCCAGGTCCATGTCGCCGGGTTTGGTGATCTTGATGTTGCGGTCGCTGCCCAGCACCACGCCCACCTCCACGTCCAGCCGCTCCACCAGGCTCGATTCGTCGGTTCCGGTGAAGCCGTCCTTCTGCGCCAGCTCGAACGCGCGCACCAGCAGCTCGTAGCGGAACACCTGCGGGGTCTGCGCCAGCACCAGCTTTTCCCGCTGCAGCGTGCCGCGAATCTTGACGCGGCCGGTGCCATGGCTCACCTGCTTGACAGTATCCATTACGGGCACGCCGACAATGGCAGCGCCGCTCGCGGCGGCTTCGTCGAACACCTTGTGGATGGTTTCCGTCTCGATGAACGGCCGCACCGCGTCATGCACCGCGACCAGATCGGTATCCGCGGCAAGCGAGGCGAGCGCGTTCGATACCGATTGCTGCCGGCTGTTGCCGCCTTCCACCACGCGCACGCGGCCCGCGGCGAATTGCCCGGCCATCATCTCCGCCACCCACGCCATGTCCTCGCCGCGCACGGCGATCACGATCCCCGTTACAGCGGCGATGGAAGCGAACTTGCGAACGGTGTGGACCAGGATGGGCGAGCCTTCGAGCAGCATGAATTGCTTGCGGCTGGTGCCCGTTTTTTCCGCGGCGGCGCGGCCCATGCGAGTACCCAGGCCCGCGGCGGGCAGTATGACGGCTACTCTCATGCGAACTTACGATTCTATCGTGGTTTTCTCGGCCGCGAGACTGCCCATGGGCTGAGGGTCGCTCTTACGCACCGGGCGGTCATGCCGCTCGGCGCCGGCGGCGGCGTGCATGCGTTCGTCGAATTTGCCGAAAATCATCTTGCCGGCCGTGGTCTGCAGCACGCTGGTGACGGAGATATCGATGGTCTTCGAGATCATCTTCTTGGCGTTGTCCACCACCACCATGGTGCCGTCGTCGAGATAGGCGACGCCCTGGTTGTACTCCTTGCCTTCTTTCAGAATGAAGACGCGCATAGTCTCGCCGGGCAGCACGATGGGCTTGAGCGAATTGGCCAGCTCATTGATATTCAGCACTTCGACGCCGTGAAGTTGCGCCACCTTATTCAGGTTGAAATCGTTGGTGACCACTTTGCAGTCGAAGACTTTGGCCAGCTCAATCAGCTTCATGTCCACTTCGCGCACATGCGGAAAATCCTCTTCCACAATCTGCACCGTGAGATGCGCCATTTTCTGCACGCGCTGCAGAATGTCCAACCCGCGGCGGCCCCGGTTGCGCTTCATGGAATCGGCCGAATCGGCCACCAGCTGCAACTCGCGGAGCACGAATTGCGGAATCACCAGCACGCCGTCGAGAAAGCCGGTCTCGGCGATATCGGCGATGCGGCCATCGATGATCACGCTGGTATCGAGGATCTTGAACGACTTCTTCGAGGTGTTTTCCATACCGAAGATGCCGCCCAGCGCCGCCAGATTGAGCATGTCGCCCTTGGTTGCGCCCACCACCAGCCCGATGTAGCCCATGAACAACAGCAGGCACACCTGCACAAACGGCTCCGGGTTGGCTTTGGAGAGCACCAGCGAGATGAGGAACGCTCCGAAGATGCCCAGCACCGAGCCGAATGCGGCCCCGATCAGGCGCGTGAGGCTGACGCGCTCCAGCCGGATTTCAAAAAAGATGATGGAGCAGCCAATGAGCAGTCCGCCGCCGGCTGAAATCCACGGCGAAAGATGAAACGGGTGAAGAGCGTACGCGGAAGCCGAAAGCACCAGGACAAAGATTGCGCGAACAATCGCCAGATCGAACAAGAATGCACCCCCTCCGGGAACATGAGCGCTGCCACCGTATAAATGCCGTGAACGCAATAACAAGCGGCCCGCACCGCGCCAAGAGTATATCACCTTCCAAGGCCGGCCCAAGAGAATCTTGCGGCCACGCGTGCTTAACCGTTTTTGGGGGGATGCGGCCAGGATAATCTTGCCGATGTTGGATTCAAGCTGAGCGAGTGTGAGGTGCGTTTGAGGCGGAAAATGTTTTCCGCGGCCGAGACTAGGCGGCAGGTACCCGTTACCGCGCGGCCTGAGGATCCCGGAGCTCCCTCGATCCCGAAAAAAGAGCCTTCTTCGCAAGACGGTTCGGCAGTCCGGAAACGTCGTCCGCGCGGCCACCCGGATGCATAATGGCGGCGTAATGGTAGCTCAATGAGCCCTGGTTTTCTGCAAGCTGTTGAGAATAGCCACGGCTGCGCCGAGGCCGGGCCGGCGGATACGTCGGAGTTTGCAACCGTCGCAGAATTCGACCCGATGGGCAGGCCCCCGTTTTAACCAGGTTGGCGGATTTCTTCAAATCGGTCGGCCTCAGCGCCTCAGCGCTGTTGCGGGCTTATCCGGAAAGTCGGTAAAATCACGATGACTTCGAACCGCGATGCAGATGCGACGTCAACTAAGGAATGTGAGACCGACGTAACATTTGAGCCGATCGGGTTCGTTGCAGATCGCTCGATGGCCACCGGAACTCAGCGCGCCCTCGGCAGTACAGCGACGAGCCTGTCGCACGGCGACCGCGTCGAGTTGAACGTCAACAGCGCTAATCTGCTCTCCGAGCCAGGCGAAATTTTCGAGTCCTGGCGCCGATGCCTCCTCGAGTATGGTGTGAACGCTGCGGACTTTTCGGCGCCCCACGTCGTTACCCATAACGAGTTGAAGGTGTTTCGCGAGCCGCTGGAGAATATCCTGGTTCAGGCTCAGGAAGAGATTGATCGGCTGTATGCCGTGCTTCGCCAACATGGGTACGTGGTTCTGTTGTGTGACCGCAAGGGAGTGGCGATTCATCATCGCGGGGACCAAACCAAGGCCGGCGAGTTCATGCGCTGGGGTATCTGGGTTGGCGGCGTCTGGTCGGAGGAAGCCGAAGGAACGAACGGCATTGGCACCTGTATTGCCGAGCGGCGGCCGATGCTGGTACACGCCAACCAGCACTTTCGCAGCCGGCACACCCAGCTCAGTTGCGCCGGCGCGCCGGTTTTTGACCCGCAGGGCGAACTGGTGGCCGTGCTGGACGTCTCGCGGGTGGCGACCGCAGAAGACCAAGGCTCTCTGCCTCTGGTTTTGGATACGGTCGCGGTCGCCGCGCGGGCCATCGAAGAGCGCTTATTTCGGGAATATTTCCGGCACGCATGGACTATGGCTGCGCTACCCGGCGACAACGAAGCTGCGTTGCTTCTGGCGGTGGATGAGCATCAATGGATACGGGGCGCCGACCACATCGCGCGCGATTTCCTTGGCCTCGATAACGCAAGGCTTGCGAGCGGGGTTCCCTTGTCGGAGTTTTTCGAATTCGACCGTTCGATTTTTCGAGGGACCGCCGACCGGGACATCCCGGCCCGACTGATGCGGGCCGGCGGCGGCGCATGGTGGTATGCGCTACTTACACCGCCGCTTAGCAAAGCCCGAATGGCGCGGAGTTGGGCGGAAGCGACGGTGCATAGCCGGCCTCGGATCAGCACGCTGGGCCAACTACAGGCCCCCGCGCCGCTCGTTCCCAGCCGTGGAGGATTGCCTCCGGTAATCACACAGCGGATCTGCGAGTACATCGAATCCCATCTGGACCAGAAAATCGGGTTGGAGTTGTTGGCTGCGATGGCGGGGCATTCGATTCATCATTTCGTAAGGGCATTCCACCAATCAGTGGGAATGCCTCCTCACAGCTACCTACTGAGCCGGCGGTTGGAACGAGCCGAGCGCATGCTTCGCGAAACCCAGCTTCCGCTGTCGGAAATCGCGGCGGCGACCGGTTTTTCCGACCAAAGTCATCTGGCGCGGCACTTCCGGCGCCGCACCGGGATGTCGCCGGGCGTGGCGCGCTGGAAAGCGCGATAGCCGTCTCGCAACAACACAGGCCAGCGTTACTTACACCCCGGTCGACCATGCGATCGACCAGGCCAAGCCCCCGGCGATTGGTATTTTCCCGGACTATTCATGAGCGATGGAGGGAATGACCGGATCAAGAACGTCCTTATTCCGGCAGCTTCGTTCAAGATCCTTTTTTTGCTAACCGGTAATATCGGGTCATGTTCCTTAGACAAATTGCAGCGGCGTTTGTCGGCAATGCGGGCCGGGCGCGGTTTGAGTTTCTGAAAGCCATGGAACGACGGAGCCCTGCTCGACAACCTTCTTCACGGGTCTGGGACCTGAGAACTTCAACTCACTCCACTCTCGGAGGTGAATCGTAATGCGAAATCGATGCTACGGCCTCGTTCGTGCGGCTATCAGAACTTCTCGCTCGGCAATACTTCTCATAGAAGCGGTGAAACGAGTGGCAGAGGAGGATCTCAAGGAAACGCAGCACCAAGGCAAGCTGCTGGTCGTACGAAAATCACGGCGGAAATCCCGAGGACGCAGAAAAGGCGAAGGCAGGAATTCATAGCGGTCGGCAACATTTTCACGGGCTCTGGGAAGCTGAGAACTTAAAAAAAGTAAGGCTACGGCAGGGAGGTTCATATGGCAGCATTGGCAATGGCCCACTGTGCGCAACGGGCCGGTGAGAGTACGCGTATCCAGCAGATCGTCGGGAACAGCCCGGCTCTGGAATCGGTGCTCGAACAGGTCCAACTGGTCGGTCCAACGGATTCGACCGTATTGATACTGGGAGAAACGGGCACGGGCAAGGAGCTGATTGCGCGTGCGGTTCACAGCGTCAGCCCCCGCTGCGGGCGCCCGTTCGTCAAGCTGAACTGCGCCGCAATTCCAGCGGAACTGCTCGAAAGCGAACTGTTTGGTCATGAGCGTGGCGCGTTCACCGGCGCGGTAGCGCAGAGATTAGGCCGCTTCGAGGCGGCCAACGGTGGCACCCTGTTCCTGGACGAAATTGGCGACATGCCCCTCGCCTTGCAGGCGAAGCTGCTGCGCGTACTGCAGGAACAGGAGTTCGAACGTCTGGGTAGTACGATAACGCGGCGCGCCGACGTCCGGGTAGTCGCAGCGACGAATCAGGACCTTGTCGGATTGATCGCGGATAAGCAGTTCCGCATGGATCTGTACTACCGTTTGAACGTGTTTCCCATCGCCCTTCCGCCGCTCCGCGAGCGCGTGTCGGACATCCCGCTGCTAGTCAGGCACTTTGTGGAGAAGTACGGCGCACGGATGTCGAAGCAGATATCGAGAATTTCTAACGATTCGATGGACGCTCTCAAGAGGTATCCATGGCATGGCAACATTCGCGAGTTGCAGAATTTCATGGAACGCGCCGTAATTCTAACCAGGGGCGACGTACTCGAATTACCGCCGCTGCCGTCGCTCATTCTAACGAAGAAAGAGCCCGTAACATTACGGGAATCGCAGCGACATCACCTTTTGAAAGCACTGGAGGCGACCAACTGGGTTGTGGGTGGCCCATTCGGCGCTGCGGCTCGTCTAGGCGTGCCACGGACGACCTTGGTCGCCAAAATGCAAAAGCACGGGATTTCGCGTGAGATGGCTTAATCGGGAAGCGGTGACGCGATGAACCGAGACATTGGAAAGGCGATTGTCGCCGTGATGGTTGCCTTGCCGCGATTCGGATTGCGTGTCGTGCCATGCGGGGCAGTGGGCAGCAATTTTCCGGCGGGCCAGCAGCCGCGTAACGCACAGTCGCCAAACCTCTTTGCAGTCTCCGCGCCATAGTAGGGCGGACCCCCCGGTCCGCGCGCGACCCCCTGGTCGCGCTCCGGCGCCACCCGAAAACCATTCTGCGGCCGCTGTTCAGTCACCAGTTCTTTGACAATTGAATATAAATCGACCCCACTCACCACGCGCGAACCAATTTGGCTCGCGCTGGCCTCGGCGACACAACATTGTGAATGCGACATGTCAAACGCTTTCTGCGTCAGGCCCCCAAAACGGTCAAGCATCCTGCGGCCACGCCCGGCTAAGAGTTCGTCCGCCGGAACTTCCGTCCCCATCCGGATGGCGACGGACCCTTGGGTACTGCGGACCCGAGGGATTGATCCGCGCGCCGCGGCCGCTTCAAACCTGAGGCGCCTCTGGTAATCCGGCCTTCCTTCAAGGGTGCGATATCCGTGGCGAAGTTCCGGGTCCGGATGATGCATAACCCAGCGGATTCGAATTCCGGCTGGACGCTACGACGAAGCACTGGTAACGTGTGACGCGGGCTCTCAATGTGCCGCATCCGCACTGTTGCGTCGTGCGCCGGCGCACAATCGGCGGGGTTACCATACTAGGGTGAAGTCTCTCCGTATCTTCCCACTCTTTTGCGCCACTGTGTTGATGGCGCAAGCGCCAGACCCTGGCGGAACGGCCAAGAAGGCGCTCGATCTCTTTCTCGGCGCGAAATATGCCGAATTGAACCAGATGTTCACGCCCGGCGGCAAGGATACCTATTCGGAATCGGCTCTCGGCAAATTGGGCGCGATGGCCAAGGCGTACGGCGATGTACAGAAGATCGGCGAACCCAGCGTGCGCGACATGGGCGTGGTATCGGTGGTCACTATCCCCGTGCAGTTCGCCAAACAGAACATCGATTTCACCGTGCCCGTCAATGCCAGCGGGCAACTGTCACAGTTGTATCTGCGGCCGGGCCAGGCGATCTGGACGCATCCCGATTACTTCAAGCAGGGCGCCTTCCAGGAACGCCAAGTGACTGTGGGAAGCGATGAATGGAAGCTGCCCGGTACGTTGACCTATCCGGCGGGCAAGACGGGGTCACCCACCGTGGTGCTTGTACCGGATTCCGGCCCCAGCGACCGCGACGCGACTCAGTTCGCCATCAAGGTATTCCGCGATCTGGCTGAAGGACTCTCCTCGCGCGGCATCGCCGTGCTGCGCTACGAAAAGCGCATGCGCCAGTACGCCACTAAGATGTCGAGCACGTCTTACACTATCGACGACGATACGGTGCACGACGCAGTGGAGGCCGTGGCGCTGGCGAGGGCTCAACCCGAGGTCGATCCCAAGCGGGTGTACGTGTTGGGATTCGGCGTGGGCGGATTCATTGCGCCCCGCATCGCCGGCGACGATGGCAAGCTGGCTGGATTGATCCTGCTGGGCGCGCCGGAGCATTCGCTGGAGGATCTGATTTTGGAAACGGCCATATCTTTGGGAGTAACCGGCACGCAACTGGAGATGATCAAGCATCAGGTTGCCGAGGTCAAGAAGCTGGAGGGTGGAGACGCGGATCTTCCGCCGCGGCTCGGGCTCCCGGTGGCATACTGGCTCGACCTTAAGGGCTACGATGCGGCCGCCGACGCCAGGAAGGCGGGCATGCCCATGCTGATTCTGCAAGGCGGCCGCGATTTTCAGGTGGGCGCGGCCGAGTTCGAGGCCTGGAAAACCGCCATGGCAAAGAGCAGGAACGTGACTGCGAAATCGTATCCCAGCCTGAACCACTTATTCGTCGCCGGCGAAGGCAAGAGCAATGAGCAGGAATACCGCAAGCCCGGTCATGTCTCGGCGGAAGTGATCGACGATATCGCGAAGTTCGTCAATCCGTAGACGGCCCGGCCGGCGCTCGGCAACAGGCCGGGTCAGCTTTCTCAGGCCCCGATTTGGGAGTGCGCCAGTTTCCTTGCGGCCAGCCGGACGCCTTCTACTCGAGCGTGAATCTTCTCGAATGCGATATCGCGCGAGGTGGACGCGTCATCGGCAAAGGGGGAGAAGCCGCAGTCGTCGGTTGCGCCTAACTGCGACGGCGGCAAGTACTCGGCCGCCCGCAGCACTCGCTCACACACCTGCTCGGGTGTTTCCACCGCCGGGTTGATCGGGTCGATGACTCCGACGAATACTCTCACGTTTCGATCTTGCGGAAGATGTTCGTGGACGATCTCCAGCACGCGCTCCGGATCGCTTTCGCTCGCCAACTGCAGGTAGAAACGCGTCACTCGCAGCCCGAATAGAGCCGGCAGAAGTCCACCGTAGTCCACGTCGGCGCTATGGGTTGCGTCGCGATCGCCGCCTGGGCAAACATGGACGCCGGTACGCTCACGCTCCTGGGGAGACAGATGATCGAGGACCCGGTTATTCAGCGCAATAAAGCTCTGGAGTAAGCTTCCGCCCGGGTCCAGTTTGAGCGAAAGCCGGCCTTCGGTGAAGTCGATTTGCACGCTGTCGGCGCCTTGTGCGAGACACGCGCGGATGTCGGCCACGGCTTCGCTCACAAGCTCGGAGAGGAACGTATCGCGTGAGTAGCCTGGAATTCCCGCAGCGGGATAGAGCAAGCTTAGGGCAGATGCCGAGATCACCGCCTGCTTGACTGGCACACTGGTCAGTCGCTTGGCCGCGGCCAGATAGGTCGATGCGTAGGTCGCGTAATGAAACGGACCGGCCGTCAGTCGAGGCAGTTGGCGAGTGTGTCCGTCCGCAAATGGAATCACGCCGCCGTCGGACGCCAGATTCGGGAGGCCGTCGATAGGATAGGTCACGAAGCTTGGCTTCGTCTGCTCGCCGTCGGTAATCACGGGAGAGCCGGTTTGTTCGAAGCGCCGGATGGTATCCCGCAGGGCGCGTTCCGCGATGGCATCGAACGCTTCCTTGGAAATTGCGCCCGCCTGCCTGTCCGCGAAGGCTGCGATCAGCTCAGCCGGCCGCGGGATGCTGCCAATTGGTTCAGTGGGTATCAACATGGCGAACCTGGTCTCCAGCCTATTTGGGCTGAAGGCCGGCAAGCAATAGTAGAAAGCTATTAGTAGTAGGTTTCGACTATTGTGCGGCGGGTGCTGGAGGGCTAGCCTACATCGAAAGGGAGTTACAGCAATATCATGCCTCATATTCAGCTACCGGAAGGGTTGCCGGGAATTCTGGGACCTATGGCTTTCGGCCCCGAGACCGCCAAGCCGCTCAACGAGCTAGCCGATGTCTTACTTCGTGGACCGGGTACGCTTTCGCCCGGCGAGCGGGAATTGATCGCTACCTTCGTTTCCTCGCGGAACGATTGCTTTTTCTGTCAGACCATCCATGGCGCGGTAGCAGCTTATCATCTGGATGGTAACGAACAGTTAGTTCTCGATGTTAAGCAGGACACTGAGAGTGCGGGAATTTCGGACAAACTGAAGGCATTGCTGGCCATCGCCGGTAAGGTACAGCGGGGCGGTAAGAACGTTTTAGCGGAGGACATCGAACGCGCACGGCAGCAAGGCGCCACTGACCTCGAGATCCACGACACAGTGTTGATCGCGGCTGCTTTCTGCATGTACAACCGTTACGTGGACGGCCTGGCCACATGGGCGCCGCAGGACGCGGAGAGATACCGGCAGCAAGGCGCGAGACTGGCCCAGCAAGGCTATGCTGAATCGACGGCCGGGCTCGCCGCTGCGCGATAGGACGGATCGGCATGGCTCATATTCCACTCGCCGAAGGGCTGCCCGGAATACGCGGGCTCTTCGCATTCCGCCCGGAGACTGCAAACCCGCTCTGCGCGCTGGCTGAAGTCTTATTGCATACGCCTGGCACACTGTCGATGGCCGACCGCGAACTAATCGCCACTTACGTGTCTTCCCGAAACGATTGTTACTACTGTCAGAACTCACACGGGGCTCTCGCCGCCTATCATCTGGGGGGCAATGAGAATCTGGTTCTCGACGTGAAGCGCAATTTTGAGAGTGCGGACATATCGGAGAAGCTCAAGGCGCTGTTGGCGATCGCCGGAAAGGTACAGCAGAGCGGCAAGGACGTTCGGGCCGCCGATGTGGAACACGCTCGCGGCTTGGGCGCCACCGACCAGGAAATTCACGACACCGTACTGATTGCCGCCGCTTTCTGTATGTACAACCGCTACGTGGATGGCCTGGCGACATGGGCTCCATCGGACCCCGCAGCGTACCGGCAGCGCGCCGCGCATGTGGCCGAAAATGGCTATCGGGGTATTCCCTCGGACGTCGCCGCTCAAGCTGGCCGAGGCCGCGGCGCGCCCTGACCGGTATGCCGGGCGATGCGAAACAAATTCAATCAAAAGGAGAAGTGAGCGTATGGCAACAGCCGGAACGTCCCCCGTCACGGAGTTCAAGGGCGCTGCGAGAGCGACCAAACTCCTGATCGACAATCAATGGGTGGGAAGCGAATCGGGGAGGACATTCCCGACCTTCGACCCGGCCACGGGCGAAGAGATCGCCCAGGTAGCCGAAGCCGATGCCGCGGATGTGAACAAAGCGGTGGAAGCGGCGCGCCGTGCCTTCGAGCAAGGACAGTGGCGCAAGACACTCGCATCCGAGCGCGGACGCCTGCTCCATCGGCTCGCCGATCTTGTGGAGCGGAACGCCGATGAGCTGGCGCGCCTGGAGACCCTGGACAACGGAATGCCCCTCACCATAGCGCGCTGGGTGGCTTTGCCTCTAACCATCGCTGCCTATCGCTACTACGCGGGGTGGGCCGACAAGAACCAGGGTAAGACGATCCCGGTTAACGGCGACTATTTCTGTTACACCAGGCACGAACCCGTCGGAGTTGTGGGGCAGATCATCCCGTGGAATTTCCCGTTGCTCATGCAGGCCTGGAAGCTGGCGCCGGCCCTGGCTACGGGCAACACGATCGTTCTCAAGCCGGCGGAGCAAACTCCGCTGACGGCGTTGCGGGTGGGCGAGCTGATTGTGGAGGCTGGCTTTCCGGCGGGAGTGGTAAACATACTTCCCGGCTATGGGCCAACCGCCGGCGGCGCGATCGCGAATCACATGGATATCGATAAGGTCGCGTTCACGGGCTCGACGGAAGTGGGCCGCCTCATTATGGAAGCAGCCGCCAAGTCCAATTTGAAGCGGGTGAGCCTGGAACTGGGTGGAAAGAGTCCCAATGTGGTGTTCGCGGACGCGGACATGGACCAGGCCATCGAAGGCTGCCATCAGGGATTGTTCTTCAATCAGGGCCAGGCTTGCTGCGCCGGTTCGCGGCTGTACGTCGAAGAGAAAGCCTACGACGAATTTGTGGAAAAAAGCGTTGCGCGCGCCCGCCGGCGTACGGTGGGCGACCCGTTCGACGCCAATACGGAGCAGGGACCGCAAATCGACGAAGTGCAATTCGAGAAGGTGATGTCTTACATCGATGCGGGCAGACGCGAGGGCGCCGAGCTGCTTACCGGCGGCGAGCGGGCCGGCGAGCGTGGTTACTTTATCGAGCCAACCGTCTTTGCCGGGGTGGAAGACGAAATGAAAATCGCGCGCGAGGAGATCTTCGGACCGGTCATGAGCATTCTGAAGTTCCACGACCTCGACGAAGTAGTTCAACGCGCGAACAAAACAAACTACGGTCTGGTGGCCGGGGTTTGGACCAAAGACATCGGTAAGGCGCACGCGATTGCGGGCAGCGTCCGCGCCGGCACGGTTTGGGTGAACTGCTACGACGTCTTTGATGCGGCGGCCCCGTTCGGCGGCTTCAAGCAGTCCGGGATGGGCCGGGAGATGGGTGAGTACGGGCTACAGCAATATACGGAAGTGAAGACGGTCACGATCAAGCTTTGACGTGCTGGCGCGATCGCTTACACTTACTCCGCACGCACTCGCTGCCCCGAGCGAAGTTTCAGAGACTTTCCTAATCGAAATAAAAGCCGCGCCACCGCACATCCCGTCCCGGATTGCCGACAAGACGTATGCCCGCCGCATCATCCGGTGATTTCGCACCAGGCGGCGACGATGTTACAGCATTACGGGGCGAATCCTGTACCATGGATTGGACCGAGTTCCACGAGGACACGGAGATCGGGAAAGGGATTGTGCCAGGAACACCGAAGACCTCCGCTGTTTTCCTGCTCGGGATCGCGCTGATTGGCTGCCGGCAGTCTCCACGGGAGCCGGTAACTTTGCGATATACCTATTCCTGGAACGAAGATCGACCGCAAACCAGGGCTCTGTTGCAGCGGTTCACGCAAGAAACCGGGATTCGCGTCAAAACTATTCCGATCCCGGAGTACACTCGCGACTACCTGGAACTCGCACGCAAGCTCCTGGAGGATGGCTCCGGCGCCGATGTCCTGAACATCGATTTGATCTGGTCCCCGACTCTCGAGCCCGATTTGATCGATCTTCGGCCCTCCCTGGCGGCCGAGATTCCGCTGCTTGAGCCGCAATTGCTACCAAGTTATACAGTGAACGGAAAACTTGTGGCGGTTCCTTTCAACGTTCCGCTGGGAGGCTTGGAATATCGAACGGATCTCCTCCGCGAATACGGCTACGATCATCCTCCAAAGACGTGGGACGAGCTCGAGAGCATGGCCGAGCGGATCCAGGCGGGTGAGCGCGCTAAAGGCGCGAAAGATTTCTGGGGCTACGTGTGGCAAGGAGCAGCCGGTGAAGCTTTGACCTGCAATGCGCTGGAGTGGCAAGTCGCTGCAGGCGGCGGGCGGATCATCGAGCAGGATCGGACGATCAGCGTGAATAATCCGGCGGCGATTCGGGCATGGCAACGGGCCAGGCGTTGGATCGGCTCGATATCGCCGCCCAGCGTGGTGGCGTACCGTGAGCTCGATTCCATGCTTGTTTTCGACTCGGGCAGGGCCGCGTTTAACCGCATCTGGCTCCTGACTCCGATGACCAGCAGCGGGCAAGCCCGCCAGATCGGCTGGCGAAGTTCGCCCCCTGTGGTCAAGACCGGTTTTTCGAGAATGCCCGGGGGACCCGGAGGATCGGCCGGAACATTAGGAGGCACCGGCACGGCCGTCTCTTTACATTCGACTCATCGGCAGGAGGCGATCGCCCTGGTTCGGTTCCAGCTTCGCGCGCTAATGAAGGCGAGCGAAAAGGACAGCGGTTCCGGCGACCCCATCCAGGTTGAATTCTCCGATCCGCCCTCAATGTCACAGCCCGGCGTTTCTCCGCCAGACTCGAATCGGCGCGCAAGCATAGTCGCCCGGCCCTCCGTCGCGGCGGGCAGCGCATATAAGCAAGTCTCGAGAGCGTACATCGACGTCGTGCATTCGGTTCTGATCGGACAGAAGGGGGCCCCTCAGGCTGCGGCTGAACTGGAAAAGCAACTGATCGAAATCACCGGTTTCAGCGCCGCTCCCCCCAAGACGGCGGACAAGATAGTGCGCTAAGGTGAACGATTAGTCGTTGGCCCCCCTTCCGGTTTGCCGTTTCCAGCAAGGAACGCGGGAGGAGATAGTCTAACCAAGATCGAATGAAGTCACCAGACGGCAACTACTTCAACATTGGCCGGCGTCTGACGCTCACATTGACTCTGTTAATCGCCCTGATTCTGGGCGGAAACGGCCTCGTGATTTTGCAGTTTGAGAGAGCTCGCCTCCAGACCGATCGTCTCATTGGAGTAAGTCAGCAGTTGATCGCGGTCCTGCGGCTTCAGGAAGGTCTTCTGTCATTTCATCAGCGACTGAATGAACTGGCAGAGTCCAAGGATGCGGACCGCCTGGTAACTGAGTCCAAGCCATTGCGCACAGCTCTGTTGGAACAGACTCAACAAACCAGGAGCACTCTCGCTTACTTGCCGTTTGAATTCCAGGTAGATCCAGCATTTCTGACGGCTCTGGACGCGTTTGAGACCACTCTGCCGTCACAGCTCCAGGACATCGCTGCCCTGGCTACAGCAGGCGACTGGGAAGCTGTTCGCTTTCGCCTTGACAACGAACTGAAACACATGGAGACTACAACCTCTGCTCTGGTCAAGAGCATCGACCGGGTTCTCGACGAAGAACTGCCGCACGCCGTCGCGAACATGAGAAATGTTCAGCGCAGGATCATTCTTATTGTGCCGGCAACGGCGATCTCCACAGTTTTAATCGCCGCTTTCTTTGGCTGGGCCATAGCGCGGCGCATCCTGGAACTTCGCCTGGAAGAGCGCGTGAGAGAGCGCACGCGCATCGCGCGAGAATTGCACGATACGCTACTGCAGAGTTTCCAAGGGGTCTTGCTGAAGTTTCACGCGGTGACGTACATGCTCCCGGATCGCCCTGAAGCCCAGCAGACTCTGGAGGGCGTCATTGAGCAGGCCAGGGGGGCGATCATCGAGGGCCGGGATGCGTTGCAGGGATTGCGCAGCTCCGCAGTTACTTCCAACGACCTGGGACTGGCGATCGGCACGCTCGGTGAAGGACTGGCTGCCGATCAAACCGGTCGGAATTCTTCCAATTTTCTTGTACATGTGGAAGGCTCGCCAAGGGATCTCGTTCCGCTCGTCTGGGGCGAAGTCTATCGGATCGCAGGCGAGGCGCTGCGCAATGCATTCCGGCACGCAGACGCCAGGCGGATCGAGGTGGACATCGGGTATGACCAACGGCAGCTTCGAGTGAAGATCCGGGACGACGGAAAGGGCATTGACCCGAAGGTAATTGACGCAGGCGGCCGCGCCGGACACCATGGTTTGCCCGGCATGCAGGAACGCGCCAATACGGTGGGCGGTAAGCTTGTGGTCCGGAGCGAACTTAATTCCGGCACAGAGGTCGAGGTGACGATTCCCGCCTCCCTTGCATACGAAAAATCGCCTGCCGCGCGCTGGTGGATGTTTTGGGAAAGAGGAACTTGATAGAGCTATGAGTGACGGTCCCCGGAGATGAACCTGGTCAGTCACCGGATGGGCTTACAGTTGATAGTTGGAGTCTTCCAGAGCGGAGGCGCGAATGGCTACACGAAAGCCGACTCCGGAGCGGGTCGGAGCTTTTTCAGATGGCGTACTGGCGATCATTATCACTATCATGGTGCTGGAACTGAAAGCCCCGCGCGATGCGAGCCTCGGCGCCCTGATGGAGCAGTGGCCAACATTTCTCGGCTATGCCCTGAGCTATCTCTTTGTGGGGGTGTTCTGGATGAATCACCATCATCATCTGTTTCACCACACGGAGCGAGCGGAACCTACGGTGATCTGGGCCAATCTTTTCACGCTCTTCTTCGTGTCGCTGATTCCGTTTTTTACGGCATATATGGCCGAGACTCGTATTAGCCCATTTACAACGTCCCTTTACGCTGGAATCTTTCTACTGATCACGGTCGCGTTCATGCTCTTGCAGAAGGCGATCGCCTTGCAATTTGGGCGAATGCCGAGCTACGAGCGATGGATCGAGCCGCCGCCAGACGGAATTGGATTGGCCTGGCCGCTTACGCCGTCGCGATCCCCGCCGCCTATCTTCACCCGGCGGTTTCGCTTGTCATCATTGGCGGCGTCAGCGCACTCTATTTCATACCGGACGTGGTTAAGTGGATCTAGTAAGTGGATTTGAAGCGCGACTCGCCGGGAAGCCAAGCGCGACGCCAGGCGGCCGGCGGCGTTCCGAATGTGCGTCGCCGGCGGCGTCCGTGTGTTCGGACCGGGAGAGCCGGCTTCCCGGTACGATGCAGTGAGATCGGCGTGCTTCCCGCCTGGTCCTAGTTCGATACCGCGAGCAACGGGTTATTCGAGGCTTGACCCGAGATGGTAATCACCAACGGGTGATCCCCGGCTGCTACCTTCGGAACCACGAAATCCGCTTGATATAACCCGATAGAACCGGGAGTCAAACCCATGTAAGTGACGCTGGTGGCGGCAACCCCACTTACTGTCACGGTGTTCGTTCCGGACACCGGGGAAAGCCCAGCCGGAGTGACAGCCCCGGTCACCAGCGGCCCCGCGGCGTTCACCGGTCCGCCGCCGGTGAAATACGCCACCAAGGTATCGCCAACCTTGGCGGGCGAGGCGGGCGAATTTACGCTGCCATCCTGATTCACCACCACGGCGCGATTGTTCCCATATACCACGATCCCCGGCGTTCCCGTAGCAGGAATTGTAACCGCAGCCGCGTTGCTGGTGGAGGAGCCATTCTTGACGACCACCGTCGCCACGCCTGGCTTAATGTCTTCGGGCATCTGGGCGTTGATCTGGTTCGAGTCCACATAAAAGAGCGGCGCCAGTTCGCCGTTGACAGTCACCGACGTAGTAAGCAGCGTCGTGGGCAGCGGGACGGCAGTAGGCTCCCCGACCTTGGTTGCCAGATTCGCGCCGAAAATCGAAAAGACGCTCCCCGCAGGGGTCTGGCTGGCCAGGAAGCTGGCAGCGTTCACTACCGCCTGCCCCGGATTGACGAATGCCGTGTGCCCTGATCCGGTGAAGATCACCTGCGGGCTGGCCGCCGCCAATGCAAAATTCCCCGCCGCCGCTCCGGAAATCGATACCGCCCCCACGTACTTGTTATTCGCCGTGTCGGTGAGGGTGATAGAGCCCAGACACGCTGGCGTGACCGTATAAGTTCCCGTTGCCGATACGTTGGCTGTGGCCGTGTTCGACGCCTGGGTCCAACTGGCGGTCGCATTGCCTTGCCCATCGAGTTGCAGCACGCCCGCGATATCTACAATTCCCGTAGTGGTGGATCCGGAGAGCGAGTTACCGGGAGCGTTGAAAGGCCACTCGCCCGACAGCGTGCTTACCGCGCAAGCGCTGGGCTGGATTGTGCCGCTTCCGTTGTACGCGTAGGCAGCGTCAGTCCCCACCAGCGAGAAGGACCTGGCTTGTTGCGTGGTAGCGTCGAGCGAATACACTACCACTGAGAAAGCAGCGACGTCCCCACTTGTGACGCTAATCGATCCCTGGCAATTGGATTGAACAGAGTAAGTCCCGGAGTAAGTAAGCGGCATTCCGAAGACCTGACTGCCGTTGACGGCGTTGGCTGTCAGGCTGAAGGTCACTTTGCTCTGCCCGTCAAATGTCGCCGCGCCGTTCGCCGACAGAATTTTCGTGACAACTCCCCCTGGGGCCAGGCGCCCGCCGAGTACAAACTCGTAAGTCCCGTTCAACGTCGAGGTGGCGCATCCTGCTGTGAGGGCGACTTGAGTCGCGGAACCGGATCCGTCAAAAACTAACTGCGGCGAGCTGACAGCAAGGGCAAAATCCGGCGCGGTGGAATAGATGCTCAGGGAGAATGCATATTTGTTGTTCGACGTATCGGTGAGGGTCGCCGATGCCAGACATGTGGAGCTAACCGAATAGGTTCCCGTAGCTGTGACGGTGGTGGTTCCCAGGTTCGAGACTTGGGCCCAGTTAGCGGTCACATTACCTTGCCCGTCGAATTGCAGTACGCCCGCTACATCGAGGACTCCCGTCACGGAGGCCCCGGAAAGGGCATTGCCACTGGCGTTGAATTCGTGTACGCCCGATAGCGTGGCCGGGCAGGAAGCCGGCTGAATGTTTCCGGACCCGTTATAGGCGTAAGTAGCGTCAGACCCGATCACCGCGAATGCATTTCCCTGCGAATAAGCCTCCACAGTAAAGGTAGCAGTGTCCCCGCCGGTAATGCTAATCGATCCCACGCAGTTGGATTGCAGACTGTAAGAGCCGGAATACGCCAGCGGCATTCCGAAAGACTGGCTGCCGTTGGCGATATTGGCCGTCATTGTCAACGTGACTTTGCTGAGTCCGTCGAAAGCGGCAGTGCCCACTGCCTGGAGCAGTTTAGAGATGGACCCGGTAGCCGTGGCCTGGCGGCCGTTCAAGGTAACCTGATAAGCTCCGCTCAAAGTGGCGGACGTGCAAGAGCCGCCACCGATGCTTGTCTGCGCGAGAACCGGGACCGCTGAGAGGCAGAAAAGCACCGCCGGCGGAGTGAAGCGTCGTACTTTCATGTACTCTCCCTAATAACAACACTTAACCCTAACCCGCGGCGTTGCTATAAGTTTAACTGTCCGGTTTTCCGGCGTACGTTTCCGCACTCTCTACCAACCTAAAAGCGGCAGTTAGCCGATGCGAACCTGCTCCAGAGGTCCAGTCTCCGGCGGGGGCGACCATTTCATTTCACCGCGACGTGGACCCGACATAGTCACTGTCACGGCTGGGTCGGCGGGGGCCTTTGACGAGTCCAATGCGACCGTGGAAGCCGGACGCCGCGTACCGGCGGTCGAGTGGCTCGGTTCGTAGCTCGATCCTGACGTATCCCGTGGGTGATCGCCGAGGTATTCGACTGAGTGGGTCTCCGGCGCTCCATCCGCGAAGCGAATGGCGCGGCCGTCGGTTACGTAGACGTAAACCGTGGCGGGTGCTGATGGACAGGAGCCGTTTCGTGAGGTCCATAGGTGACGCGGGCTGCGCGAACCCATGGATTTTCGAACACAAGGTGGTAGTGATCGCCGGCGACGCGGTATGGATCCTGCGCCATCACAGTGACTGAGATACCTATCAGCACTTGGCGGCAGTGACAGGAATCGACATTCTACGCAGCCGCGGTGGTCTTCGGCTTTACCGCGGCGCTGGCGTAAACCTCCTGCGCGGCGGCCACGCCGGTTCCGTACTGTACCGGGAACCCATTAGCGTTAAGGATGATTTCGAGGCACGCCAGCATGGCGAAGAGGTCGGGAAAATCGAAATAACCGATGTGCGCGATGCGGAATAGCTCGCCCTTCATGGAGCCTTGTCCGTTGGCGATCACGGCGCCGAAGCGGCTGCGGAATTCCTTCACGATGACGCCCGAATCCATGCCGGCCGGGGGCCTCACCGAGGTCACTGCGGCGCCTGGAGACGACGGCGCGAATAGTTCCAAACCCATCGCCTGTACCGCCGCGCGCGTAGCTTTCGCCAGCATTTGCGCGTTTTCGACAAGGTTGGCCATGCCGATTTGCCGCACATACTTCAACGCCTCGCCGAGCGCGAGAATCAGCGAAATGGAGGCCGTCCAGCTCGATTCGCCTCCATCGCCGCTCTTCTTTTCCTTCTTCAAATTGAAGTAGTAATGCGGCAGCGTGGCGGTGTCGGCGAATTTCCAGGCTTTCGGGCTGACGGCCATGAACGCCAAGCCAGGCGGGATCATAAACGCCTTCTGCGAGCCGCTGACCAGCACGTCGATTCCCCAGCCGTCGACATCGATGGGCATGGTGCCGAGCCCGGTGATGGCATCCACTACGAAAATGGCGCCGGTCTTGGCGACGGCCTGGCCCATGGAGCGCAGATCGTGCGCGGCGCCGGTGGAACTCTCCGATGCCTGCACGAAAACGCCCTTGGTCGCGGGCTCTTTCGCCAGCGCTTCCTCCACCTGCCGCGGGCTCACCACCTGGCCGTATGGGACGGTGATCACGGTGGCATCGAGTCCGTAGGCCTTGGCGATGTCCGCCCAGCGCTCGCCGAATTTGCCGGCGACGCAGACGATCACCTTGTCGCCCTTCGAGAAAAGATTCGAGACCGAGGCGTCCATGGCGCCGGTTCCGGAGGCGGAAAAGATCAGAACATCATTGGCGGTGCCCATCACTTCTTTCATGCCGGCCAGGCACGCCAGATACACCTTGCGGAAGTCTTCGGTGCGGTGGTGAATGTCCGAAGCCATCATGGCGTGGAGGGCGGGCGGATAGAGCGGAGTGGGGCCCGGCGTCAACAAACGTTGTTTTTTGATGTGCATAGGGGGGACTCGTCCATTAGAATATCAGACATTATTCGGCCGTCCGCATTCTGTTGATTCTGCGTTGAACTGACGGTGTTTAGAGTCGCCTAGTGATACGTCTGGAGCGCGTATCCTCCAAATACTGTCCAATCGGCTAAGGGAGCACCGGCAGGATTGGAAGCACGCACCCGGCGTAACTCTCCAGGGGTCGCCAGAACTTCTCTGGGGGCACTCAACCACGCCTCCCCGTTGAGGGGACAGGCTGGGGAAGCCCCAAATGCGTCCAGGAGGCATCCGGTAGCACGGCCAAACCGGCAATTCTGGGTTGTGGTAAGCGCTTTGAGAGGGCTCCGACCAGACCACCCGAGCTGGCAAGCAAGAGGGGAAAATGTACTGTACAAGCGATGTCCACAAGTAGAATGAGTCCGAAAACCCGGCGCAGGACGCTATCTGCCAGAGCGCACACCGTCCGCAACATGCGAACGTATTTTCAGAGCATAGATTGGGCGGCGTGGTGGGCCGAGTGGTACCTGGAGGTGGAAGAGCAGTGCCGCCCGCGGTGGCGCGCACTATGGCCTTTCGTCAAGAGCAGGACCGCGGTTCGATCCCAACAGGAATTTCTGATGTGGTACCTGGGGCCGGAAGAGGAGAACGTCAAGACGGAGTATTATCGGCACATTGCTCCGAAACCGGTGGATTGGGTCAAGCGGCGATCATCGGGCGGGTGGTTCAACGAAACAAACCTAAAAGCTATGGGAGCCGATATCACGCGCCGCATGAACGCTCTCGACGCATTGAGGGAATCGGGCAACAAGTTCGGTTTGCAATTCCTGTCCAGGGCGGCGATGCTGGCGCAGAAAATCGACGAAACGTTCCGGGGGGAGTTCTTCGTTCCGGGTCTGAGCCCGAAGGAAAATCAGGCGCGGGCCGAAACGTATATGGCGTTGCATGAGCGCGTGCTTAGCTACTACGCCAGCGCTCAAGATTTGTACGCTAAATCCCACGGCATAAACTTCGACGACATGGCGGGGCTGGTGAAATTGATGGAGGCAGCCACCATCGGGGCGTCCATAACGGCCGGCATGGAAAGCAAGGAAACGCCGCAGCAGGCGGCGGTCAGATCAGCCGTGGAACTGATGTTGGCCAAAGTGGCCAAGCATCCCAAGGTCCGGGAGCTGATTCCGCCCGAGATTGAAGGCGCGATAGTGGGAGCGGTCGCAGAGCAGCAAGCGTCGGGCCGCGCGCATAAGTAAGATGAACTAGTCGGGCCAAAACAGGCAACTTTCCAGGGCGCAGGCGCCAAATCACGGCCCCCTGGCCGGGGGACGGACTGGGAGGCCCAAAATGCGAGCAGGAGGGCACCCACCAGCGGGCCAAACCGGGCAATTCCGCCCGTTTGGGGCGCGGGAACTTGGAGCGCCGAGGTTTCACTGCTACCGCTTGAGGGTAAAGATTCCGTAGTCGTCGAAACAGGCACCGGATGTAACGAAGTAAGTACCGTCGATGGTGTTGCCATCCGTTTGCACCGTTCCGGAGAGCGATGCCAATTCGATTCCGCTAATGGTTATCGTGGCGCTGATAGTGCTACCGGTGATTGTTCCCGACAGCGGCCCTCCAGGAAAGCAGACCGAGTTGAGCACTATAGATCCCTTGAGCGCGGTACCGGTTTGAGCGAGCGTGGCGGACATTGTTCCAACGACGCCAGTTGGAATTGAGCCCCAAGCTCCGGTCCAGCTTCCCGTTAGTGCGGCCTGAACAGGGGCCACGGTGAAGTACATTGTAGTATAGGTGCTATGGCCCCCCGACGCGTTGATCGCCTCCACTGCCCAAGCGTAGGTCGCTCCGTTCACGAGTGTTGGGGAGGTGATCGAAGTCGTGGTGGTGAGTTGATTCAGAACGGCCGCCACGATCGAGCTGTTAACCATGACAACCTGGTACCCAGTTGCCCCTGGAGATGCGTTCCAACTCAAGGTCGGCGTTAGGCTATTCACGGTCACGCCGGGCGGTACAGTGCTTCCCGGCGACAACCCAGTCGGCTCGGGCGGAACCGGCGCGCTCACAGGCGAAACACTTAAGTTGATAGGGTTCGAGCTTCCTCCACCCGGTGGCGGATTGGACACAACCACGGAAAGGCTTCCGGCTGTAGCCAGGTCCGCAGCACTAAGCACAATCGTTAACTGAGCGCTGTTAATGAAGGATGTGTTGTGCGTGACGCCATTGAAGGCGACCGTTGAACCAGCGACGAATCCACTGCCGTTGATCGTGAGCACGAGCGGGTTAGATCCGGCTGTGGCTGAAGACGGCGAAAGGCTTGTTATCGAGGGCTGAGGATTGGGGGCGGTAGAAACGATGAAATTCATTGACTGCGAACCGCCTCCACCAGGTGATGGATTATTAACCATGACCGGAAATGTTCCAACGGTGGCAAGATCCGACGCGCTGAGAGTGATCGTCAGTTGTCCGCTGCCAAGCAGAGACGGCGGATGGGGCGCCCCGTTGAAAGTAACGGTTGACGATGAGATGAAACCACTGCCGTTGATGGTGAGCACGAGCGGGTTGGAGCCGATAGTAGCCGAGGATGGCGACAAGCTCGTGATCGAAGGTTGCGGTTTGGGGAGCTGAATCGCAACCGTCACCGTGTTTGAAACGGCGCCACCGATTGAAACTATCAACGGGGCAACGCCCGCGACTATTCCGGCGGGCACCTGCGCGTCGATTTGGTACAGTCCCACATTGCCTGGGGCAAGGCCCGAGAAGAGAACCGGCGCAGTTACTCCGCTAATGGTGACCGTGGGCGTGGCCGACGTTTGCGAAAGAGGACTACTAGATGCAGCCGTACCGGTCGCCGGTTGATTCGTGACTGCGCCCAAGCCGATGCAGTAGATCTGAATCACGCCACCTATAGTGACGGGATTTGTTGGACCCACGATGTTATAACTGGAATCAAGTATTGCT
>JBEKNN010000005.1:0-86482 GCA_049522755.1 Bryobacteraceae bacterium
GCCGACCCCGTGCCGTACAAGCGAATGGTCAAGTGTTTCGCGCCGGCGGACGACGCGAAACACAACTGGTAGTGGCAACCTGAGTGAAGTGAATACCCCATTTTGCTCTAAAGTGTAAAGTACCTACGACTTGACTGGTGCAGGTCCTGGCAACGTAAGTGACATTGAAGATTGGCAACCTGTCGTTATGAAGGAGCACTGCGCTTCGCGAAAACTACTTCACTTCACCGCCGCGTCCAGTTCGCCCTTCGCCAACCGCACGTGAATCTGCGATCCGGCCGGCGCCGCCGCGCTATCTTTCACGACCCCGGACTGGTTGGAGACGATCGCGTAACCGCGCTCCAGAATCCGTAGCGGGCTCAATTGCGAAAGCTTGGCATCCAGCCGGTCGAGTTGTCCTCGACGGCGCGTCAGACTCATGCGGATGCATTGCGCGGATGCCACGGTCAAGGTCTCCAGTCGTCGCCGGCCGGCAGCCAGGCGGGGGCGCATATCGAAGCGCTTTAACCGGGTTTCCAGGATGCGCCGCGCCCGCTCGCGCGCATCGGCGCCCTTGCGGATACGCTCGCGCAGGCGGAATTCCTGCTCGTCGATGCGCTGCAACCCGCGGCCGACGCGGCGGTGCAGCACGTTCAGCGCGCGCTCAATCCCCTGCTGGCGTAAGCGCCGTTCCAGCATCGCCAGGCGGTAGCGCAGCGCCTGCGTGCTTTTGACGCGGGCGGCGGCGATGCGCTCGAATAAGTCTTCACGCATGGGCACCACCAGCTCAGCCGCCGCCGAGGGCGTGGGCGCGCGCAGGTCGGCGACAAAATCGGCGATGGTGACATCGGTTTCGTGGCCCACCGCGGAAACCACTGGGATGGAGCACGCGGCGATGGCGCGCGCCACGGCTTCTTCGTTGAAGGTCCACAAATCTTCCAGCGACCCGCCGCCACGGCCCACAATCACCAGGTCGGCCCATCCAGCGCGGCTGAAGAAATCGATGCCGCGGCACACCTCTTCCACTGCGCCCTCGCCTTGCACTAGCGCGGGATAGAGCCGGATATGCAGCCCCGGAAAACGGCGCGAGAGAATCTGGACCATGTCGGCGATGGCGGCGCCGCGCGGCGAGGTCACGATGCCGATGCGCCGCGGAAAGCGCGGCAGCGCGCGCTTCCGGTCCGGCGCGAACAGCCCTTCGAGGGCGAGCTTTCGCTTGAGCTGTTCGAAGGCCAGTTGGAGCGCGCCCAGGCCCTGCGGCTCGACCATCTCCACTTGAAGCTGGTATTCACCGCGCGCCTCGTAAACATCGAGGCGGCCGCGCGCCAGCACCGCCAGCCCGTCCCGCGGCTTGAATTTCCAGTAGCGATGCGAAGAGCGGAAGGCTACGCAGCGCACCTGGGCCTCGGCGTCCTTGAGGGTGAAATAGTAGTGACCGCTGGCGGCGAGCTTGAGGCCGGAGATTTCGCCGGATACCCAGAGCTCTGGAAACTCGACGTCGAGAACCACGCGAATGGCGGCGTTCAACTCGCTGACGCTGAAGATGCGGCGGCGGGGGGTGAGGTCGAATTCGAGTGCGAATTGCTCCATGGTTATTGCTCTACGACTATTGCTCCTTAATTATGCACGGCGGTGTACAACGTCTGGCTGCCGGTGTTGCCGCCGATGTTGAACGTCAACGGGACGGCGTCGCTGTTGGCGATTGACGTTGGCACCACCGCGTTGAACTGGTAGAGACCGATGGAACCGGGCGCGAGGCCCTGATACGACAGCGCGGCCAGCGTGCCGCCGAAAAACATCTGCATCGAATCGACCAGCGCGTTCTGCTGCGTGACGACGACGCCGGGTGGGATCGGCGCGCCGTTGGCCGCCGCCGGGCCGAAGCCTACGCCATAAATTACCAGCGTCTCGCCGGGCCTGGCGGGGCGCGAGTTTAACCCGAGGGTGGAGGTGGTGGGCAGCGCGTAACTGCCGTCGGAATTGAAAGCTACCACGTATTGGTCGCCCCCGATGGTGAATGAGCCTGGCGCCAGCAGGCCCGGCTCGAGCGCGTTGACCGTCAGCGTGTAAGGCGCGCTCGATCCGGCGGAGGTGGTCACGATCACGGTCTGCGGTCCAAGGCCGACGCCATTGGGGACTTGCGCATTCACCTGTCCGGCGCTGACGTAATCGACGAATGCCGATTGACCATTGATGCCGACGCTCACGCCTTGCAGTTTGGTGGGAGCGTTGTTGCCGCTGAAATCGCTGCCCTGCCATTGGTAACCGGTGGATGGCCCCAGATTCGTTCCATAGATTTCAATCCACGATCCCGCCGCGGCCGCCGCGAAGCCGCCAAAATCGCCGGCGCTGATTATGCCGCAAGAAATCGCCGGCGTATTGGCGCCAGTTACCGGACTCACCGTAGACGTGGCGGCGTAGATGTGGTCGCTGTCCGCCGACGGTGGAATTCCGGAGCCCGCGTCCGCCGCAACATAGAGGGTGACGTTGCCTACGTTGGTGCATGGCGGCGTCCATGTGAACGAGAAACTATACGGCAAGTGGCCAACGGAATTGTTGAACCCGGTCAGCGACTGCTCGATGTATTGCAGGGTGTAGCCGGAGGGGCAGGTCTGCGGGCTGGTATTGGGAACGGGCTGAGCCACCAGCAAATTCGTCTGGGAACAAAGAAGCTGCGTATTTGCGTCGGTCGCCGCGAAACTTCCAGCCATCGTCGAAGGAGTCGAGGCGAGGCGGGCCGTCAGCTCAAACCCGGCGGCATTCTGCGCAGGGTCCGTGATAGTGACGGTCAAGGTTTGCGGGACGCCGGGAGTATAAGTAGCGCCGTTGGGAAAGCCGACCGTGACGCTGCCTTTATTCGCGGGGTTATTCGCGGTTCCCAGATGGCAACCCGACGTGGCGCAAGTGGCGCCGCCGTTTTCACCTGGGACGCCCGCGTAGCCCGGATAGGGCCCAAATTCGTAGGCCCAGAGGAGAACTGGCAGCGCCGCTAGCACCACCGCCGTCTTCGCAATAGCGATCTTTCCTCGCCGCGTCATCGTTCCATTATGGATTGGTTCACGGAGATTAACAGGGCCGATTAACAATCGGCCGCAGGTTAGCAACCTGCCCCACAAAGTACTTTGAAGTCAGCGCTGGTTAGCGCAGAATCTCAAGGTAGTCCAACGCTGCGGTCTCGCGGCCGTCGGGTTTGCCTTCGATGCGGATTTCGTCGCCGGGGCGCAGGGCGATTCCAGTAATGAGGCGGCGCGTCGACGACGACGAATCGAGCGTCCGGGTGGGCAGGCGTTCGGCGGCGGCCCATTCGTCGATGGGTTGTCCGTTGATCAGCAAACGATAATGCGACACGCCGTCCATCTGGTCGAAATACTCGACGTGGAGCGTGTACCAGCCGGCGGCGCCATCGTACTTGAGTGTGGCGGCGCACTGCGTAGCCGGGCATGAGACGGCCTTGCCGCCCGAGGCATCCTCCGGCGGCGTGACGTCGCGCACCGTATAGCCTTCCAGCTTCATCGATTCGGCTTCGTAGCGGCCGGGGTAGTGATCCACGCGGTTCTTTTGATCGGGAATTCCGGAGGCGCGGAAGAACCAGGTAGTGACGGCGTCGCGCCAGACTTCGGCTTGGCCGGCCTGATATTCCAGTTGCGCCAGCACCTGGTTGTACCGCTGCTCATCGATGCGGCCGCGGAGAGATTTCCATTGGCGCACGTATTCCTCGACGGCGTCCGCGCCTTCGTAGTGCGAATCGTAAAGGTACTGGATCACGGTCTTGCCGGAATGCAGCTTGTAAGTGTAGGGAACGTGGTGCATGAAGGTAATCAGGTCGTCGGGACAGGTTTCCAATGACTCATACATCTTAGCCACGGCGGGAGCGTATTGGCCGATGTAGCCGGTGCCGGTCGCCACGGTGCGATCCATGCCGACGCCTCGGTTCTCGCCAGTAACATCGGCGCGATGCCACTGACCCCAGCCGTTGTTCTCGGAGGCTTCGACTTTGACGCCGAAGTGATTGCCGGTGATGTCAGTGAGATTCTGCAGGCCTAGCGGGCCGGTGTAGTTTTCGTAAGTGCGCGTGGAGCTTAACTGCATGGCGGCGATGGTGGCGTCCACTTTGGGGTCTGGTCCAAATGTGAGTCGGGTCCACTCATCGACAATCTGGCGCGCGGAGAGATCGGGGTTCCATGCGAGGCGGCCGAAGCCATAGAGATTCGCTTGCGAGAGGTTGTTGCCATCCCAAGTCTCGTCGAGGCCGACATTGGCCACGCCTACGAAGGCATGCAGCAGCGACTTGACCGGCGCGGCCGTGGCGCGAGTGTGCATATCGAAATCGAGCGTATCTTTCCACATGGGAACCAGAAAGACCATGTGGCGGGCCTGGCCCATGTATTCCTGAGTGACTTGCAGCTCGATGGCTTCCTGAGTCTTCGGCAACGCGCCGAAGAGCGGAGACGCGGGCTCGTGGATCTGGAAATCGATCGGTCCGTTCTTGACTTGTATGATGGCGTTGCTGTCGAACTGACCGTCCAGAGCGTGGAAGTTGTCGTAGGCGGCGCGGGCGCGGTCGTTCTTGAGATTGCGCCAGTCGGCATGGTGGTCGTAGACGAAGCCGCGGTAGAAGAGCAGGCCGCCATGGGGCTTGAGCGCGCGCGCCACTACGTTGGCGGCGTCGGCGTGGGTACGGCCGTAGGTGGAGGGACCAACGCGGCCTTCGGAATCGGCCTTGAGCACGATGCCGCCGAGATCGGGAACGGCGCGGTAGAGCTCATCGGCCTTGGCCGCCCACCAGGCCGCGACTTTGGGGTCGAGCGGATCGAAGGTGTCGAGACCGCCGACGCTTTGCGGGCTGCCGAAATCGACCGCGATGGCCACCTGCACGCCCCAGGGGCGGAACGCGTCGGCAATGCGCGCGATCTGCGGAATGAAATCGGGCGCGAGAACGCGCGGGTTGGCGTTGACGTTATTGATGGCGCATCCATTGATGCCGAGCGAGGCGAGCATGCGGCCGTAATCGTTGACGCGGCTGAGATCTTCGCGGGCGTGCATGTTCTCCCAGAAGAGCGAAAGGCCGCCGTAGCCACGCTCGATGGCGCCGGTGAGGTTGTCCCACTGATTCACCCAGCGGACGGGCACGGATGGCGATTGCTTCTCATCCAGATTGGCGATGGATTCGCCAAGAGCGATTTTGCGCAGCAGCGCGAAGGCGCCATAGAGCACGCCGCGATTGTTAGCGGCGGCGACGACGGTATAGTGGAGCTGGCCGGCGGCGACGGTCTTGAGCCAGTAGCCATCCGCGGCGAGGTTGGCGTCGAGATGGAATTCGGGAGCGGCGCGGTGGAGTTCTTCGAGTGTGCCCAGGACAAAGGCGCTCTCCTTGGGGATGGCGGATTCGGCGCGCAGGGTTCGGCTCAGCATGCCGCGAAGTCCGCGGATGGATTCGTCGCGCGCCGAGGCTTCCGGACCGGTGTTACTGAGTGACACGATAACTGCCGGAGTGGACTGGCGGTATTGCGTGAGGGCGGGCTCATCGAGCGGGGCGTAGCGGAGCCAGGCATTGTAGCCGGTCTCGGCGTGCAGGCTGACGGCGGCGAAAACGAGGAGCGCGCAGAGATTGCGGAGAGCCTGGTAGCGCCGGCGGTCTTGCCGCCGGTGTTTCGTTCGGATTCTTCCCAACATTCCCGACCACTCAAAAGAACCGGCGGCAAGACCGCCGGCGCTACCAAAGACCCATCGGGTTAACTGCATGGTTTTACCTCCTAAGTATTGACGCCGGAGGCGAGATAGCCTCCGTCGACGGTGATGCATTGTCCGGTTAGGAAACTGGCGGCGTCCGATGCCAGCAAAACAGCGGCGCCAACTAACTCCTCCGGCTTCCCGAAACGCCGCATGGGGGTGCGCATAAGCATCTCCTCTCCGCGCGGCGTGCCTAAGACCAATTCGCCATTCAGCTCGGTGGGAAAGACGCCGGGCGCGATGGCATTGACGGAAATGCCGTCCCTGGCCCACTCGGTGGCGAGGCTTCGCGTGAGAGAGAGCAGGGCGGCTTTCGACGCGCAGTAAGCGGCTACCTCGTAAAACGCCAGATAAGAACCGAGCGATGCAATGTTGACGATGCGCCCGCGTCCGCTGGCGCGCAGTGACTCATAAAACACCTGACAAGCGCTGAGAACGCCAGTTACGTTGGTATCCATGAGAGACGACCATTGCCGCTCGCTGGTAGTTAAGGCCGGCTCGCGGAAGGTATAGCCGGCGGCATTTACCAGAATATCGACGCGCCCGAACTCACCCAGCACCGCATCCCGCAGATCGTCGAGCGATGCGCGCTCGGTGACATCCACAGGTTGACATACGGTGCGGCGGCCCGTCCCCTCAATCTCGCGGCATACGTCGGCGGTAGCTTCGATGCGGCGGCCGGTGGGCACTACATCGGCGCCGTGCATGGCCAGGCCGACAGCCAGCGCGCGGCCAAGTCCCGAGGAAGCCCCTATTACTACAGCGACGCGGTTTCTTAAGTCGAGGTAGTTTGCCATGGTGGCGCCACCGGTCTCCGGTCGATAAGGCGGACTGGTGAGCGGAAGATCCGTCATAGTCATGCCACTGGACCCGCGGGCTGTTCCGCCGCTTCCAGCGTGATGAAAATGGCGGCATCCTCGACCGCGAGTTGGATGCCCGCTGCCTTAGCGGCTTCCTGCAGGGCGGCATTGAGCATCACCACAGGGTCGCGACTGACATCCAGCCTGCGGAGAAGGCCGTCGCCTTTCCTGCCGCCCGCGGAGAGCGAGATTCGCAGTCCCTTACGCTTGCACTTGACTGGCGTTCCGTCCGCCAGCTTGGTATTCATCGGCTTGATGTAAGCGTCGACGTAATGAACGCCCACGCCCGATTTGTCGTCGGTGAATTGCGGCAGCTTTTCGAGGGCCCCCGCGTTTACTTCACAGAGTTTGGTCTTCATCTTTGTTCCAGATATTCGTCGATGGCAATTCGAAATGCGCGGATATGCTCCGGCGTGCTGCCGCAGCAGGCCCCCACGATATTGGCGCCGGTTTCCAGCAGGCCGGCGACGCCGCGGACCATCTGTTCCGGCGGCTCATCGTAAACCACTTTCATATTGACCAGCTTGGGCAGGCCTGCGTTGGGCTGCACCATCACCGGTAAGTCAGTAACCTTCTTGTATCGATCGACTGCCTGCCGCGCGCGCTCCATATCCATGCCGGTGCCACAGTTGAGGGCGGCGATATCGGCGCCGTGCTGCTGCATGAATTCGGCGGCGCGTTCGGGGTCGATGCCCATCATGGTGCGAAAGGTGGAACCGTCGAGAGTCACATCGTAAGCCAGCGAGCCGATAATGCAAGGCGCGCCCGCTTCTTTGGCGGCTTCGATGCCGAGCAGCAACTCCTCGAGCGATGTCTGAGTCTCGATGATGATGGCGTCGGCGCCGGCGTCCACCAGCGCCTTGGCCTGCTCATTGAAGGCTTCGCGAACCTGCGCTTCGGTGAAGTCGCCATAGGGCTCCATCAATCCGCCGAAGGGGCCGATGTCCCCAATCACGTACCCTGGCTTGCCGGCGAACGCCTGGCGCGCGATTTCCACTCCGGCCTGGTTGATCTCCACCGCCTTGCCGGCATTCGAGTGGCGATGGAGCATGATGCGCGAGCCGCCGAAGGTATTGGTGAGGATGCAGTCGGAGCCGGCTTCGGCGTAGCGGCGCTGGATGGCGAGGACTCTCTCCGGGTGAGTGAGATTCCACGCCTCCCCGCAGTTGCCCTGTTCGAGCCCGGCGAACATGAGCTGCGTGCCCATGGCGCCGTCGCCCAGAAGGGGAGACGCTGCGGCGGCGTCCTGCAGACGCTTCTTGGCTGCGGAGTTGACAGACGAAAGCGTCTGTCCCACACTGCCTTGCCAAACTGAATTGGCGTTCTTGTTCATTGCAGATTTTCCCGATGAGTAAGTGCGTAATGAATGGTCTCTAAGACCAGGCCCCACTTATGCTCGCGGCCGGCGGGGTCGCAGTAACAGCCAGCGGCGCAATCGGGGCGCTGCCAGAAAAGCACGTCGTCGAGCGGTTGTCCCAGCATCGGCTTCTCGCCATCGATCGCGGTCAACAGGCGGCCGTTATCGAACTGGCACATGTGCGTGTGGCCGGTGTCGCCAGGCGCCGGGACGCATTGCTGCTCGCGGATGAGATAGCCATCCTCCGGCGGCCCCAGCTTGACGGTGTAGTGAAACGTAAGCGGGCGCCCCATGTTAGAGCAGGTGGTTCCGTCGTAGCGGAACACGGCGTCAGTGGCGCCATCGGCGCGCGATTCGAGCGAGAGGCGCTCGCCCGCCCATCGCTTCAGCGCCTTGGCATTCACCCCGTATTTCGCTGCCAGATTTAAAGGCGAAGCGCTGCGAGCGGGAACCGAGTTTGCCGGCAGCCCGATCAAGTTGGAAGATTCGGGGGCGCGGACATACGGAGCGCGCCGGTATTGGCACGGAGTGAAGGAACAGTTCTCGCAGGGAACGAGCCCCGTGAGTGGGCGCACGCGCTCCACGTGATGCGTGAGCCCGAACACGGCGAGAAGCGATTTCTTGGGACGCAATGCGCCCGAGCAGAGCGCTTCGAGCGGCGAGGGCAGCGATCTACGGCCGGATTGCGTCACCAGGCCGAGCAGGCGCGATTGTTCCCCGATGTCCCACTCGGGATAGCCGGGGCTGTAATGAGGCAGCACGGCCATTTCCCGCTGCTCGGCCCAGGAGCAAAGCCGGGCGCCGGTCATGGTAACCAGGCGCTCTACCACGGCGGAGCCGTACATTTCGAGGAAAAAATATTCGTCGGGCTTCTCATCGCGCCAGCGCCTCTGAGCTTCGCATTCCAATTCGGGGCCGGCGCCGGCTGCCACCAGGATGACGCTGTGGGCTTCCGCGCGTTGCAAAGTGCTTTGCAGCCGTGGACTAGTGAAGGAGACGCCGTCGATTTGAATCGATCCATTCGCCGTGTATAGGCTCTCCGCCTGGCGCGCGTAAACCCAAGGCCGGCCATGCCGCGCGAACCAATCGGCAGCCATGTCCGCCAACTCGCGGGCACGGCCTTCCAACGTCCAGCCGGGCGGATAACCGAGCAACCGGTTGTATTCGGCGGGTTGGATATCGACAAGCGGCGCGGTATCGGCGAGTTCGATCATGCCGTGACCTTCCCGGTCAACCAGGGCATCGATTCCACCGGTTTGAACTGGCAGCCCTCGACAAAGAAGTCGAAAAATCGCGGGTGCGTTTCGAGGCGGCAGTGCTCCACGGTGCGAACCAGATCTTCCAGTTCCTGCCGCTTCGCCATGGAAAGCAGGGCGATGGAAGCGCCTTCAATGGCGGCGTTGCCCACTTGCACGATGCGCGATTTTGCCACGTTAGGAATGAGCCCGATGCGCTGCGAGGCTTCCACGCTTAAGTGCCGGCCGAAGCCGCCGCCCAGGTAGAAGACGCCGATGTCGTCGAAATCGAGGCCGTACTGGCTGAAGACCACGTGCAGGCCCGCCACGTTGGCGCCCTTGGCCTGCGCCAGTTCGTTGACATCGCTTTCCGTGAAATAGATGCCGCGTGCGGCGTCGAGCATGATGCGATGCTCTCCGTCCTCGAAACGGCCCAGATCGTTCATGCGGCCGGTGCGGATCAACTCGCTCATCAGCGCCACCAGGCCCGAACCGCAGATGCCCTCGGGAGCGCCGCCGCCGATCACGCCCAGATGGAACGCGCCGGCGCTATCGATAACGACATCCTCTATGGCTCCGTCGAGAGCGGGCATGCCGCAGGCGATGGCGCCGCCTTCGAAGGCGGGGCCCGCGGGACAGGACGCGGCCAGAATCCGGCGCCGGTTGCCGACGATCAGCTCGGTATTGGTGCCGATATCCATGATGGCGACCGGGCGGTCTTCATGAGCTAAATCGACGGCGAGCATGCAGGCCGCGGCGTCGGCGCCAACGTGGCCGCTGATGATGGGGCCTCCGTAAACGCGCGCGTTGGGGTGGATGGGCAGCAGGCATCGGCGGCCGGTGCCGACGAGACTGGTATTGGCCCCGGCGCGTTTGCCCTCGACCATTTCGATTTCGGTGATGGAGCGGTAGGGGCTCTGTCCGATGGTGTAGACGCTGAGTCCGAAGAAGAGATCGCGCATGGTGGAGTTACCCACGACCACCATTTCGTAGATAGTTTGCGGATCGACGGGAAACGCCTCGATCGCGTGACTCAGATAACCGGCGAGAGTCCGCATCAGCAGCTTGCCGCGGTTATCGGTATCGTACTGGATGCGGGCCATCACGTCGGAGCCGCCGAAACGCTGCGGGTTTTCGAAAGACGCTTCGGCGGCGATCTCTCCGGTTTCGAGATTGAAGAGACGAAGCACGACGGTGGTAGTGCCAAGGTCCATGGCGATTCCGTGGATAGGGGCGGTGGAGCGCGCGATCTCTTCGCCGTCGATCAGGATGCGGTCGCCGGAGCGGGTGACGGCCGGGGCCAACTGGAGGCTGCTGTTACCGGCGGGAAGCCCGAGGGCGCGCCGCTCGATGCGCAGGTTGCCACGGCGCATGGTGTGGCAATGGACGGCGCCCGATCCGGTCACGCTGGTGCGGCAGGAGAGACGGAATTTGCCTTTAAGGTGGCGCTCTTCTTCGGTAAGCGGCGAGAGATATTCCATGCCCTCGACGATCTCTACCATGCACTCTTTGCACTTACCCTGCTTGCGGCAGGAAGTGGGGACCTGGATGCCGAGGCCTTCGGCATAGTCGAAGAGCGAAGGGCCGGGGATGGCTTCGACTGTTTGTCCGTTGATGGCGAGGGCTGTCATGCCGTGGCCCATTTAGCCTCACCCGTCCGGATTGCACTGTGCCTTATATCGTGGCGCACGCACTTATGCGTGCAGCGTTCACACTCGTGTGAACGCGAGGTGTTTGCACGCTGATTCGCTCGCACGGCCCGTTGCGAACGGACAGCGAGGTCCGCGGTCGGGATACGGACGCGTTCACACGAGTGTGAACGCTGCACGCACGTGCCCAGAGGGCGCCCAGTGCGCCACAGGGCATGGACACAACCAAAGGCGCGTTGAGTGAACATAGGCATTCGTCGAGTTACCAACCGGCTTTCGATTCCAACTCAGCTTTCACGGCTTCGGCTACTTCCGCGGCCGAGCCGGCGCGCTCCTGTTCTTCGCTCCATTGCCATTGGGCCAGGTAGTCGTCGGCGCTCTGCAAGCCGCGCTTGGCCGCCATAATGTCGATTCGCTCCATGAACTTCGCCGGCAGAGGCAGAGTGATATCTTCCTCGTCGTCCTCGGCCTTAATCTGAGAAGGTATTTCCTGCCAGTATAGGATTTTGTAAGTCGCCATGTTGGTCACTCCCATCTTGATCACTCCTGGCCGCGAGCCGCAGAAACAGGTCGACGGCGGCGGAAGCGTTCTGTCCATATCCGTCGGCGCCGATCTCGTCGGCGAACATCTGGCTGATGGGCGCGCCGCCTACCGCCATTTTTATTTTGCCCAAACCGGCCGCTTCGAAGCCGTCGATTACGGTCTTCATATAAGTCATCGTAGTGGTGAGTAGAGCGCTCATGCCGATGATGTCGGGGTTGTATTTCGCGGCCGCGGCCATGAACTTATCGACGCTCTGATCGACGCCGATATCGTAGACTTCAAAGCCGGCGCCCTCAGCCATCATGCAGACCAGGTTCTTGCCGATATCGTGAAGATCGCCGCGGACCGTTCCCATCAGCAGAACGCCCACTCGCTTAGTCACGTTGTCTTTCGCGCTGAGCAATGGCTTGAGTACGGACATGCCGGCCTTCATGGCGCGTGCGGCGATGAGGACTTCCGGCACGTAGAGGACGTTATGCTTGAAATCTTCGCCCACCACGCTCATGCCGGCGATCAGGCCTTCGTTGAGCACTTCCTGAACGGAGCGCCCCTCCGCCAGGGCATCTATGGTCATCTGCTCGACTTCCTTGGCCTTGCCCTCATATAGATGCTGATTCATCAGGGCATAATCAACCATTCGCCGACTCCCTTAACCGCAATGCGCGGCAGTTATTAAACTCTTCGAGCGCCTCCAGCATGGCGACAATGTTTTCACGCGGCATGCCGGGGCTGGTTCCACCGCCGACGGAGAGAATGACTCCCTCGCCGCCGGAACCTTCAAGGACATTGAGCGTCTCTTCCTTGACTTCGTCGGGCGTGCCGCGTACGGCGATCTCCAGAGGGTTCACGTTGCCCATGAGACACATGCGGTCGCCGACGCGCCGCTTCACTTCCCGAATGTCTTTCTGCTTGCCCCAGTTGAGCACGTGGAAACCGGCGTCGGGAATGTGATCGAGACAGGCGTCCACTTCGGCGTCGTTGTGATAGATCTTAATCCAGTCCGCGGGAAAGGCGTCGCAGATGCGCTTGAGATATGGATGCGCGAACTCCAGATAGTGTTCCTCGTTGATGAAGCCAACAATGTCGTCGAGGATGAAGATACTTTCTACCTTGTCGCCCATGACTTTGTGCTGCGCCTTGAGAAAGTCGATGACTACGCGCGTGCATAAGTCAATCAGGCGGTGAGCGCCTTTCGGGTCTTCCACCAGATCGATCATGAAGTGAGTGGTGCCGCGCACAAACCCGGCGGTGCAAAGAGGGCCGCGGGCGGTCACCATGGGCAGAATGTAGCCATGGTCCAGAATGCGCGGCCGGGCCATTCCGATACGGTGCAGAGTAAGCGCCGCGAAGGCGTCCGCATCCACTTCATACTCGGGGAATTGATCGATGTCTTCCAGCCGGTAAAGCGTGTGGTATTCGCTGGGAGTGTTGTCCTGCCAGAACTTGATCTTAGAGCCGAGTACCGAGGGCTCGGCCGCCATCCCATACTCCATCCACCAGGACGGAATGAAGATAATATCCGGAAACTCGCGCATGATCTTCAGGTTCGCTTCGAACCAGACTTCCGGGTCCAGAAAATAGTCCAGGTGCTTGATTCCCAGATAGCCGGGGATCCAGGGACTGTCGACAATCAGGGCCATGGGGATCTTGTCCATGGTCTCGCGGCGCGCCGCTCGTTTAAATATTTCCCATTGTTCCGGCAACATAGTCGGGGCTCTTTCAGTAGGTCATGTTTAATAAGGCACGTTCACGGCGCGACCGTCGGCGGGGTCTGCCCAGCGATCGTTGGGAATGATGGGCGTCCAACCGGGGCGCCCGGGGTCCTGGTCATACGGATAGCCGCCCAGCCGGCGGTAGAGCTCGCTGTACTCACGCAGCTTTTCGCGGTCGAGCTTGACGCCGAGGCCGGGTCCATCGGGTACGCGAATCGCGCCTTGTTCATAGGGCATGGGGCCGCCTTCGATAATGTCGTCCATCAAATGATGATAATGCGCATCGGCTGCGAAAGAGAGGTTGGGTATCACGGCGCCCAGGTGCAGCATGGTGGCGAGTTGAATTCCCAGCTCTCCCGAAGAATGGACGGCGACGCCGAGCTGGAAGGTTTCGCAGACCGCAGCCGCCTTGATGCAGGGCCGGATGCCGCCCCAGAAAGTAGTATCGAGAAGGGTGACGTCGACGGCAGTATCGAGCGCATTGGCGGCGAGTTGCTCGAAGTTGACCACCACGGTGTTGGTGGCCAGCGGAACGCGGACAGACTGACGGACGCGGCGCATGCCGTTCAGGCCGAAGACGGGATCTTCCAGATAGTCGTTGCGCAAGCCTTCGATGGCCTGGCCGAAACGGATGGCCTGTTCGGTGGACCAGACGCCGTTGGGATCGAAGCGCGCCGAGTCTTCCGGGAAGGCGGCGGCCAGCGCGCGATAGGCTTCGAGCTCGTAGTCCGGGTGGAAGACGCCGCCCTTGAGCTTGTGCGTGGTGAAGCCGAAGCGCCGCTTCAGCGAGCAGGCCAGCTCAAGGAGCTGATCGATGGTCCGCACCTCGCCGGCGCCGCTCTTCGGGTTGGGATAGCGGAAAAAGCAGTAGCTGGCGAAGGGTACGCGGTCGCGTAAACGGCCGCCCAGAATGTCGCAAACGGGCGCGTTCCAGGCCTGACCCAGAATATCCAGGCAAGCGAATTCCAGCGCCGCCAGAACCTGCGTGCGGTTGTTATATAAGGACGCAGTGGGGTTGGCGATGAGGAAGCGCATTTCCTCAAGACGCGCAGGATTGTGGCCCACCAGATACGATTTCATGGCGCGGAACATGGCTTCGGCCGATTCGCCGCCGCCGCCCATTTCACCCAGGCCAATCAAGCCGTTATCGGTTTCCACTTCCACAATGGTGCGGACAAAGCGGCCCCAGTGGCAGCCATTGGCGTGGCGCAGGGGGGCTTCGAGCGGAACGGTGACGGTGGTGGCGCGAATGTCCGCGATCTTCACAATTAGTTTTATCGTACAACAATTGCCGGTTTTCGCGCCCAAATTCTGACAGGGCAAGGCGCCGCGATAGCCCGGAATCGACATTTAGTGTCCGCGGGTGGGTGGAAAATGTTAGAAATTAGGGGAGACCCTTGACTTGGGACCTGCCTCGGCGTGTATATAGTTTGAAGTAGCAACGAAATCTCATTCGCCATCCTGAAGAGAGGTTAGGTTTAAAAATGAATTGAGAACTCGCCTCGGGTTCCAATGCGCCCTAGCGCTGTGCGCGACAAAAGCGATGAGCCAGATTGGACGAGCCCAGGGGCTCTACGGCTCACTTACCGAGAAACGTAACCGACCCCAGCGGCGCCGCCGTTTCCCAAGCCAAGGTGGAAGCCCTCAGCGTCGACGCCGGCGTTGCCAGGCAGGCCGATACCGACTCTCGCGGCGTCTTCTTATTCAGCAACGTTCAACCGGGGTTTTATAAAGTTACCGTCACCGCCAAATCGTTCCAAACCCTTCATTGAAACCTAAAATGGGGCCCTCGCCGAGGTTCGCCCTGCCGTTTCCCCAAACGCCTAATGGGAACACTTGGGAGTGGATCATTACGTCGTGCACGTCGATAGACGCCAGCGAATGAAGCTTCAGCCGCACCCGGACGATGCAACGTTCGGCGCGCACTGCGGCAGTTTCAGTGGTGTAACTCGATGCCCGGTCCGAGGATGAGGATGTACGCGAGGCCGAATACCGTAGCGGCAATCCACCAGGCTGCCTGCCGATTTATCAGTAGCGTCCGCT
The DNA here is from genome assembly GCA_049522755.1 of Bryobacteraceae bacterium. Taxonomy (GTDB): domain Bacteria; phylum Acidobacteriota; class Terriglobia; order Bryobacterales; family Bryobacteraceae; genus PALSA-243. The sequence continues at coordinate 15,110 of JBEKNN010000005.1, forward strand.
CCGCCGGTACGCGCGGGAGTAAGGTATCGGCCCACAACAGGCCAGACGACCCGCCGAACGCGGCAGGCGCCGTCGAGACGAGGAAGAGCTTAAGCCCGAGGGGATCGAGCGCCCCCGCAGCGCAACTGAAAAGGCAGGCGGCATAATATGGCAATCGGCCCACGGTGTTATAGTCCGGACGCGATGGACAATAGGGATGGACCACGACGGCGAGTTGGCGTACGACCAGCGCATAGAGTCCGGCGCCAAAAGTCGTCATGATGATGCGCAGTGGAATTTGATGTGGCGCTCCACGAATCACCTCGTTCCAGTCGCCGATACCCAGGATCCCAGAGAAAAGGAAGTAACCGGCGCCAGGAAGGAGATTGAGCGCCGCGAATATCCAGCAAAAGTAACGCAGATTCGAGCGATAGTCGGCGTACCGCGAGGCCAACAAAGCGATCGAGCCTGCAAGAAGATTGACGAGAGTTCCACCCGCATCCACCCAACGGTCGGGATGCAGGGAGGAGAGGTGGTTGCTGGTGAGTTCAGTCGGAATATCGCCGCGCATCCAGACTACGACGCCGTGGCCCACGCCTTCATGGAGCAGGGTTGCCGCCGCGGAAGCTACCACAGCCATGCTGATTATCGTCCTCTTATCGTGCGGCTCGGGCATGGGAGCTACTCTACCGCAATTCGAATGAGAATCAGATAGATCTATCACGCGTTGTCGATCCGGGTGAACTGTCTCTGAGAAGTCTTCGGACAATGTGGACGATGAGCCGCCATTATCGCGGCGCTCGATGAAGCGGCGGTCCACACGAAGAAGTTCACGCGCAGAGTATGGGCGTGATCGACATGATTCGCGTCCTATCGCGGGTTATCCTGTGGCTGGCGCTTGACGCGGCTCCCCTAGAGCGTTACCCTAGCATACTAGGGTAAAAGATGACGCCGCCTTCCGCCGCTTTGCAGGGCGCACTCGACCTGCTCATCCTCAAAACGCTTGCGCGCGAGCCCAATCACGGCTTCTCCATTGCGTTGCACATCCAGAGCGCCTCGCAGGGTTTGTTGCGCGTGGAGGAAGGCTCGCTCTACCCGGCGCTGCATCGCCTGGAGCGCGACAAACTGGTGGCGGGCGAATGGAAAATTACCGACAGGGGCCGGCGTGCGCGCTATTACAAGCTCATGCCGGCGGGCCGCAAACGGCTTGCCGAAGCCGAACAACAGTGGTCCACCCTGGCGAAGGGCGTGACCAGAGTACTGAGGTTCGCATGAAGCGCGCTGCCGAAGCGTTGCGCCGCGCGCTGCACCGCCGCCATCGCATCGACGCGGAGCTGGCCGAAGAGTTGCGGTCGCATCTGGAGATGCGGGCGGAAATGAATCGCGAGCGCGGCATGACGCCCAGCGAAGCCCGGGCCGCCGCGTACAAGCAGTTCGGCAGCGCAACTTTGATCCAGGAGGAAGCCCGCCGCATGCACGTCAACGAATTTCTGGAGAGCGCAGTTCAGGATCTGCGCTACGCCTTCCGCAGCTTCCTGCGCAGCCCGGCGTTTGCGCTTAGCGCTACGCTGGCCCTGGCGCTGGGAATTGGCGCATCCACGGCTGTATTCAGCGCCGTCGACCGCATCCTCTTCCGCAATCTTCCTTACCCGGAACCGGACCGTCTGGTTTCGGTCGGCATCATGACGCCGCTCGACGCCACGGAGCTCATGTTCAGCGCTTCGTATGTGGATTGGCAGAAGGCGCAGGCGCCCTTCGAGGGGATGACCTCATGGAATGGCGTTGTGGATTGCGACCTTACGGACCGCGATCCGGTGCGGCTGGGCTGCGCGCAGGTGGAATCGAATTTCCTGCCGGTGTTTGGGATTCAGCCCATCCTCGGGCGCAACTTCACACCCGAGGAAGATGTTCCGAACGCGCCCATGACGGCGCTGCTGACGTATGGCCTCTGGCAGAGCCGCTTCGCCGGGAGCCGCAATATCGTTGGCGCGACTATCTCGCTGAACGGATCGCCAGCCCGGATTGTGGGCGTATTGCCCGATGGCTTCGAACTGCCGCGCTTGTATCGGGCCGATGTACTGACGCCGCAGCGACTGAATCGCAGTTTCGCGCCCGGCGCTACGGGCCGCGATATCCGCGCCTTTGCCCGGCTCAAGGCGGGCGTCTCCATTACCCAGGCGCACGCCGCGCTGGAGCCTCTGTTCGCGCAATTTCTGCCCACCGTTCCGGCGCCCTTCCGCAAGCAAGTCTCGCTGCGAGTCCGCTCGGTGCGCGACCTGCAAACGCAGGATTCGCGCCTGGCATCGTGGCTGCTGCTGGGCGCGGTGGCCGCACTGCTGCTGCTGGCGTGCGCCAATGTGGCCAACCTGATGCTGGCGCGCGCGGCCAGGCGGCAGAGCGAATTTGCGGTGCGCGCAGCCATTGGGGCCACGCGCGGCCGGCTCTTCCGCCAGGCGCTGACGGAAAGCGCGCTGATTGCCGTAATGGGCGCGGCTGCCGGATGCGCTGTGGCGTGGGCGCTGCTGCGGATCTTCGTCGCCATCGCGCCCGCGGGCATCCTGCGTCTGGAACAGGCGCGGCTGGACGTTCGCGTGCTGCTGTTCACTCTCGCCGCGATGGCGCTCTCGGGCGTCTTGTTCGGCATCGTGCCCGCGCTCGAGATTCCACGCTGCGAAGCGCTCACGGGGTCGCGGATCGCCGGCGGCGGGCGCAGCTTTTTCCGCCACGCGCTGGTGGCTGCGCAGATGGCCATCTCCCTGGTCTTACTCAGCGGCGCCACCTTGCTTCTGCGGAGCCTGTGGAACCTGGAAAACGCGCCGCTCGGCTTCGAAGGCGGCCGGGTGATTGCCGCTTCGTTTGTGCTTAGCCCGCACGCCTATGCGGCGGCGCAGCGGCAGCAGGCGTTCTTCGAGGAACTGGAAACGCGCGCCGCCCAAATTCCCGGCGTCAGCGCGGCCGCTATCAGCGATTCCATTCCACCCAGCGGGCGCGTTCGGTCGCGGCCATACACTTCGCTTCAAGCCGAAGGCCATGCGCGCTATACGCAGGATTCCGGCGGGATGATCGCGTGGCGATTCGTGACGCCCGGCTACTTCGCGGCGATGCGCGTGCCCATCCTACGCGGCCGTGGTTTTGTGGAGCGGGATCGCGATCCGGGCAACGCCGCCGTGGTGCTGAGCCAATCGCTGGCGCGCCGCCTTTTTCCGGGTGAAGACGCGGCCGGCAAGCGCGTCAGCTTCGGGGCCGGCGAGCCCTGGTACACGGTGGTGGGAGTCGCCGCCGACGTGAAGAACGCCGGCCTGACCGAGCGGCCCGACCCCGAGTATTACCTGGTGCGCGGCCACGGCAAAGATCCGGTCTATGCGGCGCAGGTGCTGCCGTTCGGGTGGCGCGCAGGCTCGGTGGTGGTCCGCACGTCGCTCGACGCGCACGCGGTCGCGGAATCGCTGCGGTCCATGGTGGCGGCGCTCGATCCAACCGTGCCGGTGACTGTGGAGACTATGGTGCAGCACACCGGCAGCCTGGCTCAGCGGCCCCGTTTCAACGCGATCCTGCTGACCATATTCGCCGCTATGGGACTGCTTCTGGCAGCCATCGGCCTATACGGAGTGATGGCATTTCTGGTGGCGCAGCGCACGCGGGAGATCGGAGTGCGGATGGCGCTGGGCGCTTCTTCCGGAGCCATCGCCCGCATGGTGCTGGCGAATGCGGTGCGATGGACCGGCGCGGGAGCGGCTGCCGGGATCGCCGGCTCGCTGTTTGCGGAGCGGGCGCTGGGCAGCATGTTGTTCGGCATTCCTCCGCACGACCCTGCGACGCTGGCGTGCGCGGTCGCGATTTTAGGAACGGTGGCCGCGATTGCGGCGTGGCTGCCCGCGCGGCAGGCGGCGGCGGTGGATCCGATGGCGGCCTTGCGAAGCGAGTAGGCCGCGCATCAATGCGGTACGTTTGACGTCAAGAGACCATGGCACGTACACCCATTCGCCCCGGAGAAATCCTCGGCGACGAGCTGGAGGAAACGGGCCTTTCTGCCAAAAAGCCCGCCGATACTATCGGAGTGCCGCCGAGCCGCATGTATCAGCTTCTGGCGGGAAAGCGTAGCATGACGGCGGACACTGCCCTGCGCCTCGGCCGGTATTTCGGCATGTCGGCCGACTTCTGGATGAACCTTCAGAGCGCCTATGAGCTTGACCTGGCGCGCCGGCAGAACGGCAAGGCCACACAGCGAATCCCGAAGCGCAGCCAGGCGGCGGCGGTGGATCCCATGGCTGCCTTGCGAAGCGAGTAGATCGACCGGCCGGGAGGCCGACGCTACCTTAATCCCAGCTCATTAATTCCGGTTCATCGCCGCCACGCGCCACAGCGGCTTATCCTTCTCATCCGGGCTCTGCGCGAAATCCTGGGTGGTCTTGGCAAAATCGTAGTCGCGCCAAAGCCAGATCAGAGACTCGGGAAGCTCGGCCTTGCCTTGCGCCTGGTTGTGCGTGCCGGGGCCGAAGGAAAAATGATAATCGTACAGGCGCAGCTTCAAGGAGTTCGCCAGCTCGATGTTGGCCAGCGGCCAGCTTCCGGCGCGCGGGTTCTCCTGGTCTTCGGCGCCATCTTGCATCCACACGCGGATGTTGCGCTTGGGCTCCTGGCGCACGCGCAGTGGATACACAAATCCGCCAACCGGCTCGGCGGGGCTCCGCTGCAGCGCAGCGAAGCTGCCGATCCAGCTCAGTACGCGCGAAAACTGATCGGGCTTCAGAAAAGCCGCGTTGAAGGAACAGATGCCGCCGGAGCTTTCGCCTACCATCGCGCGGCTGTAGCCGTCGTGGCGAAGCTTGACGTGCTTTTCGATCTCCGGCAGAACTTCTTCCAGAAGATATCGCGCGTAGGCATCGTCCACGGTGTCGTACTCGATGGAGCGCATGGCCTTCTCGGCGGCCATGCCGGGCTGGATGAAGACGTTGACCATGGGCGGGATCTTCTTTTGCGCGATCAGATTGTCGAGCGCTTCGAAGACGTGGTAATCGGCCGGGTGCTCGACGTAGAATTGGCCATCGCCCCAGATCTGCACCGGCAGCGGCGTCGATCCGTCGTACTGCGCGGGCGTCCAATACCAGACGTTGGCGGTCATGCCCGGGTAGACGTGGCTCTCGATCACCAGCTTGTCACTGACCTTGCCCGTGGGCACGCCCGGTTGCGCGTAGCTATCGGGGCCGTAGACGGCGAGATCGTTGGCGCCGCCGAAAACCTTGCCGTTGACGATCCATTGATAGCGGTACGCGGTTCCCATGGGAAGCGAGCCTTGATACACCCAGAGCCCGCCTACTTTAACGGGGGTCACAGGAGGCATGGTTGCCGCGACGTTCCCTACCTGAAGCTGCGGCTGGCTCGCCGATTCGACGGCCCAGATGAATTCGCCGCGCTCTCCGGCGGCCGCGGCGCCTTTGGTCAGCGCATCGGCGGTGAACGTCTGGCGTAACGATTGTTCCAGCGCGGGGTCGTGGTTTCTGTACTGGTCGAGCAGGTCTTTGGTGGGTACTTTCTGGGCGAATGCCACGGAGATTGCGCACAACATCGTGCACAAGCTCGTGCACAAGCTCGTGCACAAAGACAGCGCCATCCGTTCACTGTTTCTTGACAGGCTCAGTTTTGTCGGCATTGGGATCGGCCTTCGCATCGGCCCTCGGCCCACGACGCGCGCGAACCACGGGCTGAGCGCTGGCGAGCTCGGTTAGCGCCTTGACGACGGCGCCGGTTTGCGCTTCATCGGGCATGAGCAGTTGATGCTTGCCCTGGGCGGAAGCGGTGAATTCAACGCCGGCGGCGCTTGCACGAAAGAGGCCGGGACCGGACAATTTGAAATAGCCCTTGTCGGGCCGAATCGCGTAGAGCGAGGCATCCATGATGGAAGTGGGCGCGTCGTAAGGCGCGCCATTTGCCGATGCAGATTCGAACGCGCGGTAGGCGTCGGCCACCGGATGCGCCTTCGACCAGGCGAAATCCTTCTCGATGCTGGAGGCGGGGAAGCGCACGGCGGCGCCGAGCTCCGCGCTGCACGCGTAAATGGGCGTGGGCCAATCGTCGAAGACGCGCTGGGCGGCCTTGGCATCGGCCGCGATCCATGGGCCGGCGGCGATCGCCAGATAACGCACGTTGAGCGCGATCATCTCTTTGGAGCCGCGCAACTCCATCAAGCGCGCCAGGCTGGTCAACGGGCCCCCGGCGATCACGATCGTGTTGTGAGGCTGCGACGCGGTCAACGCGTTTCGCAGCACCGTCGCGGGGTCGGCGGTATCGTCGAAATTCTCAATCGCCGGTTTGTAGAGCAGGGCGCCATCGTCGCCGGTCTTTGCCAGAAGGGCAGGATACACCGCCAGCAGCTTCGGCTGGGGCTTACCTTGCGCCACGTCCGCGAGACCGACGGGGAACGATGCTCCAAACCCGAATCCGCCCGCGGCGCCCGTGTAGAAGCGCTTCACGATGTCGCAGAATTGAGCGGCGGCGAAATCGGGGCGGCTCACGGTGACCGCGCTCATGCGCATCTCGCCCTTGCCGTCAAGGCCGTAGAGCAAAGCTAAGGCGAGCAGGTCGTCGATGCGATCGAAGGCGCTATCGAAGAGCACGCCAACCGACGGGGGGGCTGCGCCTGGGAATTGCATTGGTTATGGAGCCTCGGTTAATAAGACGAGAGCCGGCTGAAAGCCGGCTGCAGCCAGGATTGGCTGCCCCACAACTCTGTCTAAAATTGTCACCATATTAGGCGGAACACGCTAAGTCAGGTCGAGACCTTCCAGACGGCCGGTGGAATCGCCGAACTCTTCCATGCGCACGCCCATACGGTCCATCATCGTCAGGTGCAGGTTGCACATGGGCGTCTCCTTGCGAGCGACGATGCGGCGGCCGGTCTTGAACGCCCCGCCCGCCTTGCCTGCAATCATCGTCGGCAGGTCTTCGTGCAGATGGCGGTTGCCGTCGGAAAGGCCCGCGCCGTAGACGATCATCGAGTTATCGAGCAGCGAGCGGTCGCCGTCGCGAGTGGCCTTCAACTTAGTCACCCACTGCGCGAACTGCTGCATGTGATAGGCGTTGATCTGCGACACTTTCTCGATGAGATCGGGCAGATTGCGGTGATGCGTGAGCGGGTGGTGCCCATCGGGAATGCCGATCTCGCGATAGGCGCGCGAGCTGCCTTCGCGAGTGACCAGGAACGTGACTACGCGCGTCATGTCGGCCTGGAACGCGATCGTGATCATGTCGGTCATCAGCTTGAAGTGCTCGGCGAAATCGGCGGGGATGCCGTAGGGCTTATCCATGTGCGGATCGATGCGCGCATTGGTCGCCTCGGAAGCTTCGATCTGGCGCTCGATCTCACGTATGGAGGATAGATACTCGTCCAGTTTGCGCCGGTCGTCCGGGCCGAGCCTGGTTTCGAGAGTGCGCGTGGATTCGTTGACGAAATCGAGGATGCTGCGGCGGTAGAGCGCCTGGCGCGCGCGCGCCTGGGGACTCATCGGTATGCCATCGCCGAACAGGCGCTCGAACAGATCGCGCGGATTGAGCGTGGGCGGCAGCGGAACGGTTTCGCTCTTCCAGGCGAGGTTGTTGGTGTAGGCGCAGGAGTAGCCGGAATCGCAATCGCCCGCCTGGCGGCCGTCTTCCATGCCGATTTCGAGCGACGGAAAGCGCATCTGGCTGTCGGCTTTAGAGGCAATGTGCTGGTCGAACGAGACCCCGGCGTGGATATCCGCCAGGGACTTTTTCACGTGTACGCCAGTGAGATACGTGCCGCAGCAGCGGCCGTGATCGCCGGCGCCATCGAGCAGCGCGCGGCCGGCGTTGTGGGTGAGGTTGCCAAGCAGCAGGATATCGTCCTTCAGCGGCTCCATCGACTGCAGCGTGCGCGGCAGAGCTTGCAGAGGGCCCTCATACTCGGGATTCCACCCCTGCATGATGAGGCCGTTGGGCACGTAGACGATCGCCATGCGCACCGGCGCCTTGGGCGTGGCCGCGAAGGCCGGCGCCATGGCATCCAGGAACGGAAGCGCCACGGCGGCGCCCATGCCGCGCAGAAATGTTCTGCGTCCAAGCGCCTTACGTTCGATCATCGTCATTTTGGGGACTCCTTTAAATTGGTTTTAGCGGCCACGGTTGGCCGCGGCGCCGGCGCCTCGCCGCGGGATTGCTGGAACGGCAGGCTGTGTACAATTCCGTAGATCAAAGTCTGGAAAGAATAGTTCGATTCCGTAAGCTGGCGCTCGATGTCGGCTTCGGTGCGCCGATCGAAGGGTTGCAGGCCGCGCTCCAGGGCGTAGGTCAGCATCTTCTGCGTGAGGCACTGCGAAAACTCGGGCAGGCCGGTAGTGAGTACGCTGCGCATTTCCGCGGGCGTCGCAAAGGCTTTGCCGCTGGGGAGCGTGCCGGTGGCATCCACGGGAAAATTGCCGTCCTGGGTGCGCCACTTGCCGATGGCGTTGTAATTCTCGAGACCAAAACCCAGCGGGTCCATTTTGTTATGGCAGGCGGCGCAGGCGGGGTCGGCGCGGTGCTTCTCCATCTGCTGGCGCAGCGAGGACGATTTTCCCACGGCGGCTTCATCGAGCGCCGGAACGTCCGGCGGCGGCGGCGGGACGGGCGAAGCCAGAATGTTATCGAGAATGAACTTGCCGCGGAGCACCACGGATGTGCGCGTGGGATAGCTGGAAACCGTGAGCACGGCCGCCTGGCCCAGGACGCCGCCGCGCTGGTCGGTGGTCAGGTCGATGCGCCGGAATTCGGGGCCTTTGACATCCGGAATGCCGTAAAATTTCGCCAGCGTTTCGTTCAGAAACGTGTAGCGCGCATCCAGAAAATCGGTGATGGGGCGGTTTTCGCGCAGCACATATTCGAAGAACATGCGCGTCTCGGTCTTCATAGCGTCGCGCAGATCCGAGTTCCATTCGGGAAACTTCTGCGGGTCTGGCTTCACCACGTCGAGATTGCGCGTTTCCAGCCATTGCCCGGCGAAATTCGACGCCAGCGCGCCGGAGCGGCTGTCCGCCAGCATGCGCTTCATCTGAGCGTCGAGAACGGCGGAGTCATGCAGCTTGCCCTGCGCGGCGAGAGAGAACAACTCATCGTCGGGCATGGAACTCCAGAGAAAATAGCTGAGGCGCGAAGCTAGCTCGTAGTCCGAAACAGGATGCGCGGCAACGCTTCCATTTTCGATCTTAAAGAGAAAATTCGGCGACACCAGAATCGCCTGAATGGCGAGCTGGATTCCCTGCTCGACGGTTTGCCCCTGGGCGCGCGCAAAATCGACGAAATGCGCGATGGCGGCCGTTTCCTGAGTGGTGGCCGGGCGGCGATACGCGTGATTCGCCAGATTGGCGATAATTTTTTGCACGCAGGCGGCCCCGGATTTAGGATCGCAGATCAGAATCTTCTTGCGGCTGGCGCTTTCGCCGGCGGAGGCAAACGGCCCGATGAAGGTCAGGGCATCGATGTACTTGTTCTTCTTGCGGTTGGTGAAGTCCTTATCGGACAGAGCGGCGGCGAAATCGTCGTTGAGGAATTCCGCGCGAACGGTGTGCATGCCTTCGGTGAGATGCACGGACATCTTTTCTTCGGAGTAAGGGTCGAAGTAGACCAGCTTCGAGGGCTTGGTTTCGACGCTCATGGTGTGCACCACGTTGCCGTCCACGGAAAGCTGGAGGTCGACCGGCTTTCCGTCCGGAGGGCGCTCGCCTTGCAAGCCGAAGCGGACCGTGTAATCGCCGTCGAAATCGATGCGGACCTGGGCTTCCACGACGCCGCGCTCGGGCTTAGTAGTGTTTTTGTTGCGGTTGGAGTACTCGGCCTCGACAGGCTTGGCGGGAAGCGGGTCGATGCCCATGGCGCGCGATGCGATCTTCTGCGCGGCGTTCATGTACTTCGACATCAGTAGCGGCGAGACAGTGAGAACGGAGGCAATGTTATCGAAGCCGTAGCCGGAATCGTCGGTGGGAAAGTTTTTGTCCGCCTGAAAATCGACCGCGAGCAGATCGTGCACGGTGTTCATGTATTCGTAGCGGTTCAGCCGGTGGGCCACCACGCGGCCCGGATCGGGCTTGACGTTCTTGTCGATTTCATCGAGGCGGCTTTGGACGTAGGCGATCAGCGCATCCAGCTTGGCAGGCCGGGGAATTCCCGCCGGCGGCATCTCGCCAGCGCGCAGTTTTTGCAGAATAATGTCCCAGCCATCGCGGCTCTCCGTGAGCGACGTCGAATCGAGAAACGGCTGAATGTTCATTCCGCCGGAAGCGAGCTGCCGATTGTGGCAGCCCAGGCATACGCCGCGAAACACGGGCTCAACAGCGGCTTGAAAGGCGGGGTCGGCAGCGCAATTAGCGGGCGGCAGGGCAAGCGACAACCATGTAATGGAGCATACAAACGAAGCGATAGTGCCGATGCGCATCTTGTCTCCGGTTAACACTTATTATACCGCGCCGCCAAAAGTTGTCACACATCGATAGTTGGGCCTCAGGGTAATGAGTTAGCGGCAGAGACCAGCGCGGAGTTTGAATATTGGCTGGGGGTTGCGGATTGTCGCGGAACGAAGCTGAGGACGTGGAAGCGGTTTTGGATTGTTCGGGTTGGCGGGCATGTCGTCGGACTTCTTGCCGAGGAATGCGTGCCGGGTCGTGACGCCGCCGAATTGAATTTCGGAGTCGGAGATAACGGTATGCTGTGACGCTAATGTCCGCTTAGGTTTCAGATCGCGCATGTGCGTGCGGGGCTGAATGCTTCCCGACTGGATGTGCGGCTAAGTACTTATGGGTAGCGAACTGGTTATCGACGGCGGAATGAGCAACCTTTAAAGAAGCGGCGCGTAGCTTCACACTTACAATTGAGTGTCAGCCACCGCTATAACGAGCTTGCCGCGATGGCTTCTGTGCACCGTGCCCGCGTACGCTTCCGGCGCTTGCTGCCAGGGAACCACCGCATCCACTACCGTCCGCAACCGGCCGTCCTGTAACATGTCCCCGATAGCCTTCAACTGAATTCCGCTCGGTTCTACGATGAAGAATGAATTCTTGACTCTCTCGTCGGTCGTGTCGCTACTCGCGACTGTCACCATCCGTCCCTTCGGCTTCAGGACGCCCCACGATCGTTCCAGAGTGTCGCCGCCCACCGTATCGAACACGATGTCCATGGGCTCGACCACCGCTTCGAAGCGCGCGGCTCGATAGTCGATGACTTGTTCGGCGCCGAGACCCTTCACGAACTCGGCGTTAGCGGCGGATGCGGTCGCGACGATGCGCGCTCCAGCGAGCCGGGCAATCTGGACCGCGAATATACCCACGGCCCCCGCGGCGCCGTGCACCAGGACGCGATCGCCCTGCGCAACTTTCGCTCGATCCATCAATCCCTGCCAGGCGGTCAACGCGGGGATTGGAACGGACGCTGCCTCGGCATAGCTCAACTGCGCCGGCTTCACGGCCAATGCGGTGGATGGCGCTGCACAGTATTCCGCCAAGGCGCCATCGCTATACCAATCGTTCATACCGAACACTTGCTGCCCTGCGGCGGACTCCGCGACGCCATCTGGCGCCCACCTTCGCGACCCGGCGGCGGTCGTGCCACAATCCTACTACCGCGGAGTTATCGTGGTATCCCACCACACATACAAAGTCAGGAGAAAGGGAGGGAGTGTTTTGCGCGTAGGCTAGCGACGTATTCGGAATAGGAGAAAACTGCGGCGCGCCGTCATACTGAACGTCGTTCTTCGCCTCGCTGCGCGAGACCTCGGCCGTTTGTGGAATTATGTTGTCCATCACCGCATCTTTCGCGCGGTCCTTGCCGGGAACGAAGGCGAGGCCGTTGGCCTTGGGCGAATCTTCCGGAATGTTCGCAAATGCCTTCGGCAGATTCTCGGGAGCGACAAAACTCCATGGGCCTTGGATTGAAGGCCTGCGAACCAGCGGCCCGACATCACAATAAAATGACGCTGCGTGGCGGTTTCCATAAAGATGTCGCTGTCGGTATTCGTTACGTAGAGGATGTCGCCGCCTACCAGCGGACTGTATCTGGGCGCGCCCTGGGTGACGATCAACTCGGTCGGCTCGGTCGCCACGATGATTCGGGCGGCGCGGAGTTGACTCGGGGGAGCGGCTTTGCCCGCATCGTTTTGCGCCGAGTCCAGAGTCTCGGTGTCCTTTACCAGATCGGCTACATTTGAGGGAGCCTTGTCAGTCGAGCTCCAACTGCCGTGCAGTAAGTCATTAGTTGAAAACCAGACGCTCGATCCATAGAACCAATATTGCTTGCTCTTCGGGTCGAAGATCGCGGGAAGGGCCGTGTTGACTACCTTCTGCAGACCTCCCGACCCTGCTTCCTGACGCCGGGGCTCGCCGTCGAGAAGCAACAGAATAGCTGGAGAGTCGGCGACGATGATCCGCGGAGGATCGTTGCGATAATCGGCGTCGGGACCGCCTTGTGCGGGCTGGAGACTCGCTTTCAGGCGAGTCAGAGAGATGGAGAGATCCCACAGCGGCACATCCGCCTCCAGGAATTGAACCAGCGATTGAACGTCGCTATCCGGAACGCCGGCGAAACGCGTGCGGTCGACTTTAATGGATACAACGCGAGCCAGGTCGCGATCCCGATCGACGCTCAGTGTGGCGATCACCCATAGGGCGCCGAACAGCGGCGCTTTGTCCTCGGGTCTCTTGACGGAAATCGCCACGCGGCTCTGGAGCGTTACGCCGTCGAGAGAATCGGGCTGAGGCTGATAGACGACGATCTGCGTATTGCGGTCGTTCACCACTCTGGGCCATCCGGCATCCTGGCCCCACGCGATGCCGGCCGTCAGGCTCACAGTAGTCAAAATCAGAAAGGGCATCGTTAGTTTCATACATTCACCTCGATTGGACTTGGCTGACTTAGCCGGCAGCAGTAACCGAGACAAGAGTTGTCTGCGTTCCGATCCGGATCGTCATTAGAGCCAGGGCACATGTCGATCCAAACGCGCAGAGATGCCCGGGGAAAACCCGCGCCGCCTTTTCAATCCGTTAGGGCGCGATGACGGATCAAGACGATTCAGCAGCCGAACTCCATGGCGTAGGCTTGCGACGCGATGACCGCTCCCCGACACGATGGTTGACCTGAAAGGTCGCTTTCCCCAGCCGGCCAGCAGGCATTGAGCGCGGCCGGTCTTTCGGGCGCAGGGTTCCTTGCAACTGAGTAATAGCCTGATTCTTCAGGATGAAAGGCTCGATGGCCGAAGGCCGCCGGCAGACTCGATGCAGCGGGAATGCCCTGCTGGCGTACAATCGGCCTGGCGCGAATTGCGATGGACAGGCACTTGCATGTATGCGCAATGAAGGGGGCGGCCGACGCGCTTGGGAACAAGATGCTCCGATCGCAAGCAACCCCGGCCTGCAAATAAGTCACTCTACAACCCGGGCAAGATGCCCGATTAACCAAGGAGGTTATATGAACGAATATCGATTGCCACGCAAAGCGCTCGCCATCATGACATATGTGTTGACGAGTGCGTGTTTCTTGAACGCACAGACTCCGGCGCCGACCGTTCCCGTCCAAATGACGGTGACGGTGGACGTCGTGGGCGAGGGTAAGCGGATGCCCGAAGTAAGCCGCGACGATGTAAGAGTCAACCAGGGCAGGGAGAGCCGGAGTGTGACGGATTGGGTCGCCGCCTGCGACGATCGGGCGGGGCTTGATCTATTCATCCTGATCGATGACGCTTCCGACACAAGTCTGGGAGGGCAACTTGCCGACTTACGCGCTTTCGTCAACTCTCAGCCCTCGACTACGGCAGTAGGGATAGGATACATGCGAAATGCCGTCGTTCAAATTGCTCAGAATTTCACCACCGACCACGCCGCGGCCGCCAAGGCCCTACGCCTGCCGACCGGTTCAACGGGAGCCTATGGGAGTCCGTATCTCTCCGTTATCGATCTTATGAAGCGATGGCCTCAAAACGCGAACCGCCGCGAGGTAGTGATGGTAACGGATGGAATAGATCGCGCCCGGGGCGGCCCGCGTCCCCACGGCCTCAGTCTGATCAGCCCGGACGTTGATACCGCGGGCACAGTCGCTCAGCGCACCGGAACTATCATTCATACCATCTACGCTCCTGGCGTGGGTCGCTTACACCATAACTTTTGGGAGGCGACGAATGGCCAGAATGGCATTGCCAAGCTGTCTGACGAGACTGGGGGTGAGTCGTTTTTCCTCGGCCTGGAATCGGCGGTGAGCTTCAAGCCGTATCTGGATCGGATACAGAAGATACTCGAGAATCAGTATATACTGACGTTCGAGGCCAAGCCTGGCAAGAAAGCCGGATTGCAGGCCGTGAGGATTACCACTCCGGTCGCGGGCGTAGAATTGGCGTCGGCTGACAATGCCTGGGTTCCCGCGGCGAAATAGTTGTCGAAACTGGTGCTGGGGGTTGCGAGTAGCGGCATGGCCGCGGGCGCAATCCTCTTGCCATGCGGTAATTCGCAAGGCGGCTATCATTGCCCGCGAAATCGAATGCGGCGTCTCCGGCCGATGACCCATCGCTGTTCGTCATCCGTGCCGTCCATGCCAGCCATGCCGGCCAAAAGCAATATCCTCTGAAATTCCCGCCGAACTGGCTGACCATGCCGCTGAGGACGACTTATCCTCGCCAAGCTCGGCGCCAATCATCGAAGTTTAGCCCCTGAAATGGAAGAGCATCGCAATCCAGAGCGCAAGTCAAGTTCTTACCTCTCTCTAAAGTGGTAGTAGGCAATCTTATTATCCAGTGAACCAGCCAGCCCCCATCTGGAGGTTGTCAGAAGGCGGAAATTGTTCCACAATCAGTCAGAATACCGAATCAGAGCGGACAGAAGGGCTTCAGGACCCCAGCGGAGGACCCAATGACCAAGAATGTACTGACTCGATTTCGAGCCGCGCTATCTGCAAAGATTGCTGAGCTGGAACGCCTCACCAGCCAACCCGGTGCGATCGCGGTTGAGGAGGGCGCCAATCAACCGGAGGAGATCTGGGCAGAAAGGGGACATTTCTACTTTGCCTTGACACGGATGTCACCGCAGATTGACATCGAGCCTGAGATCTGATATATGCTCTGTAAAATTTTCGCAATGATAATTTCGTGTTACGCACCATCCGGTTCGGAGTTGATGGAGGGTTGGGAGCCGCAGGAGAAACTCATATGAACGTTGGCTTTCGTATCCTGACTATAACCTTGGCCACACTGCTATTGGCCGCGTTGGCTCGGGCACAGCGGCTGTCGGAAAGCACCGGCCTCAACCTGTTCCAGAACAACTGCACGAACTGTCATGGAGTTACTCCAGTCGAGCACGCTCCAACCGAGGCCACCATCAAGACGATGACTCCCGAGGCCATCCACGAAGCCATTACCACCGGTTTGATGAAAAATATGGCGGCGAGCCTCACCGACGACGAGAAGCGCTTGCTCGCCGAGTATCTGGGAGGCCGCAAGCTCGATAAGGACGATGCCGGAGATGCGAAGAACATGCCCAACGCTTGCGCCAGCCGTCCGCCGGTGCGAGACTTGAACGCTCCCTCATGGAATGGATGGGGCGATCTCTCGAATACGCGCTTCCAAGGCGCCAAGGCCGCGGGCCTCACGGCCGGCAAAGTGTCGAGGTTGAAACTCAAATGGGCTTTCGGATTCCCGGGAGCGACGGCGCTCTATGGACAGACAATCGTGGACGGAAGAGTCTTCGTCAGCAGCAATGCGGGTTACGTTTACGCGCTGGACGCCGAAACCGGTTGTGTCCAGTGGTCCTTCAAATCGCCGGCGGTTGTGCGTAGCGGCATCACCATCGGGCCGCTGAAACCGGGTTCCACCAGGATCGCCGCCTTCTTCGGCGACATCCGCGGATTTGCTTACGCCCTCGACGCCTCCACCGGCGCCTTGATCTGGAGAGCCGCCGCCGACAATCATCCGCTTGCCCGAGTCACCGGTAACCCCAGGCTCTACGAAGGCCGGCTTTATGTGCCGCTGGCCTCGCTTGAGGAAGATGAATCGCGCACTCCCCAGCATATTTGCTGTACCTTCAGGGGCGCGGTGACGGCGCTCGATTCCGAGACCGGCCGTCAAGTCTGGAAGAGTTACACGATCCCGCAGGAGCCGAAAGTTATCAAAAGGAATTCCGTGGGCGTGGACTATATGGGGCCGTCCGGCGCCGGGGTCTGGACCACGCCAATCGTCGATACCAAGCGCAGAGCGTTATATTTCGGCACCGGGAACAGCTTTTCCGAGCCGGCGACAACGTCCGATTCGATCATGGCCATGGACATGGACACCGGCAAGATCCTCTGGTGGCGGCAGGCCTTGGCAAATGATGTATGGCATGGAGGCTGTGCCCAGAGCATTCCCGGACGTCCGCCGGCCGCGAACCAGGGCGGGCGAGGCCGCGGCGGGAACCAGCCTCCGTATCCCGCCGACAATTGCGTGGAGAAAACCGGGCCGGATTGGGACTACGCCGCATCTCCCAATTTGGCGACAATGCCGGATGGACGCACCGTCATCATCGCCTCGCCCAAGCAAGCCGTTGTGCGGGCCCTCGATCCCGACAAGAACGGCGCCACGATCTGGGAACAGGACATCGCCCGAGGAATCGGCGGCGGCGCGGGAGAGACTGTCTTTGGCGGCGCCATCGACGGTCAGACAATATACTTCGGATTGCAACTCGGCAACGGGTTGGTTGCCATGGATCTGGCGACCGGCGTCGAGAAGTGGTTCCGGCCATTGCAGAATCCGGAAGCCATGGCAACGCATCGCGGAATTGTTGCCGCTGTCAGCGTGATTCCCGGAGTGTTCTTCGCGGCAGGTATGGACGGCATACTTCGAGCGGTGTCCCCTACGGATGGAAGTCCTATCTGGGAATTCAACACCGCTCAGGAATTCAAAACCGTGAACGGCGTCCCGGCCAAGGGCGGTTCCATTGGAGCGGGCGGACCCACGATCGCCAACGGCATGGTCTTCGTCGGTTCGGGATACGTCGGATTCCAGAACGGGGTTCCGGGCAACGTGTTGCTCGCCTTCGCGCCGGCATTTTAGAGGACGCCGCTCTTACCGGGCTGGCTGCTCTGCGACGGTGAACGCCATCAGACTTCTGCCCGCCGTAACTGCGAGGTACTGCCTGCCCTCGAACTCGTAGCTGATGGGGCCGGCATAAACAGGCGCGCCAGCTTGAAAATCCCACAGAGGTTTCCCGCTGACGGCGTCCAGCGCAAAAAGGTTGCCCTCGTTCGTGCCGCTGAATACCAGCCTTCCCGCGGTGGACAGCACGCCCGCCCACGGCGGAGAATGCAGCGGGAATTCCCAGCGCTGCTCGCCCGTCAGCGGGTCCAGCGCCTTTATCGAGCCGGACGGCTCCACGCCTGGGATTCCGCGCATCCCGCCGGCGCTGAAGTAACTACCCGCCTTGTATTCGGCCGTCGCGCGGTAGAAGACGGTCCCTTCCTCTCTCGCCGCCACATACATCAGCCGCGTATCCGGACTATATGAGGGGCTGTTCCAGTTAGTCGCGCCGTGTACGCCGGGAAACACCAGCTTGCCTTCGGGCGCCGGTTCCGTTGCGGGAATCACGATTGGGCGTCCCCTCGGATCGAGTCCCTTAGCCCAAGTCTGTTTGGCGTATTGCCGCCCGAGGAGATACTCTCCAGTCTGACGGTCGAATAGATAGAAGAAGCCGTTTCGATTGGCAACCGCCACTAACTTCCGCGACTTACCCTGGAAGACCGCATCGATGAGGACGGGCACGTGATTCGCGTCCCAATCGTGAGTGTCATGAGGCGTGAATTGGAAATACCATTTCAACTTACCAGTGGAGGCATCAAGAGCCAGCAGAGAGGTGGAGTAAAGATTGTCGCCGGCGCGCCCTTCGCCGTTGTAGTTGGGTCCGGGATTACCGGCGCCCCAGTAAAGAAGGTTCAGCGCCGGATCGATTGAACCCGTCAACCATGTGGCCGCGGAACCGGTTTTCCACGAATCGCCTTCCCAAGTATCGTGCCCCGCCTCACCCGGTCCCGGCACCGTCCAGAACCGCCATAGCCGCTCACCGGACTTGGCGTCATAGGCGTCCAGAAATCCGCGGATTCCATATTCGCCGCCGGAGACCCCCACGATCACCTTGTCCTTCAGCGCGAGCGGCGCCACGGTGATCGAGTACCCGTTCTGGTAATCGGCCATGGCTCTGTCCCAAAGCAGGTGGCCGGTTTTGGCGTCGAGCGCCAACAGGTGGCCATCCAGCGTGCCCAGAAAAACCCGGTCGCCGAGCAGCGCGACGCCGCGGTTCACCTGTCCGCAGCAGACGCCCACGGGGCCCGGCAGCGCCCGCCGGAAAATCCAAATCGGCCGGCCCGTACGCAGATCCAGCGCGGCGGCGTTGCTGGGCGGCTCCGAGATATACATCACGCCGTCGGCGACGATGGGCGTGGCCTCGAAATTGTTCAGGTCGTTGGTCTGATAGATCCACGCCGGACGCAGTTGCGCGACATTGCCGCGGTTTATGCGCTTCAGGGCCGAGTAGCGATGGCCCGCATAGCCGCCGGAATAAGTCAGCCAATTGCCAGGTTCGGAAGCCGCCGCCGCAATCCGCTCATAGGTGACTTGCGCGGCGAGCGTGAATCCAATCAGACACAGAATAAGAAGGGCCTTCATGGCGCGCCCTGCAGCGACATAAGATAAGCGATTATGTCCTGGATCTCAGAATCCGAGAGTACGCCGCGGTAACTGGGCATAGGTGACTTGCCCCAATCCTTGTGTAACTCACGAAGCTCATCCTTGCGGAACGAGTATATGCGGTCCGAAGAGTCGCGGATCTGAATGGTGAACGTGTCCTCGTTGACGCGGGCGCCCGTGATCTGGCGCCCGTCGCGCGTAGTGACGCGAACCTGCAGGAAGTTATCGGGCATGAAGATGACGCGGCGGTAAGACGTGAACGTATCGGGGACATCTGCCTCGGGATTGAGAAGCGACTCTCGCAAGTGATCGGGCCCCCGGGCCGTCCCGATAGTGGTGAGATCAGGCCCCAGGCGTCCGCCGCGAGGCCCCACGGTGTGGCACTGGCCGCAGTTGGCTTTGGACCAGAAGAGGCGCTCGCCATTGGCGCGGTCACCCTGGATCGGCGCCGTCTGCGCGGGGGCGAGACCTCGAATATACAATACGAGCCGCCGATTCTCAGCGGCCGTCATACGCGTACCGGGCATCTGCGTTCCCGGAATCCCCAGCGAGATCACGCTGGCCAGCGCGTCATCGTCCGGCGCGCGGGGAAGCTTGCGAACCGCGAGATTCGGTCCGCGTCCGCCCGCGCCGTCGAGACCGTGGCAAGGCGCGCAATGGACACGGAAGAGGTCTTGCCCGCTATCGGCCGCCCGCAACGCGCACGCCCCGAGCAGCAGCCATCCCGCAACTGTCCACATACTGTCCGATATTGAATCATACTTGCGCGGGTATGGGGGCTCAAGGTTCCATCGACGTTTTGCCGACCGAGCGCTACGAGCGGCTCGGAACATCGCAGGCCATGGGCCCGCGCCACGGCTTTCAACAAATTGTATTGTGGGTCCGTTATCATGATTGGTTTGGCAGCCTTACTATGAAAATACCAGCCGATTCCGAAACACGACCGATGCCGGCGAGACTGACGCGCCGCCGGCTCCTCAAAAGCGCTGCGGGGATGGCCGCGGCCGCGGCGGCGACGCTCATGCCTCCGAATGTGCGGCGCGTACTGGCGCAGCAACAACCCAGGCTCAGCTCATTCCGCGACATTAAACATGTAGTCATTCTGATGCAGGAGAACCGGTCATTCGATCACTACTTCGGGACACTGGCCGGCGTGCGCGGTTTTGACGATCCGGAAGCGCTGAAGCTTGCCGGCGGCCGGCCGGTATTTTACCAGCCCGATGCGGAAAATCCGGATGGATATATGCTGCCATTCCATCTGGACACGCATGCCACCAGCGCGCAGAAGATACCTTCCACCAGTCATGCCTGGGCGGTGCAGCACGAGGCATGGAACGGAGGGAAAATGGACCGGTGGCTGCCGGCCCATCGCAAGGCGGATGGAGTGAAAGGTCCGTATGTGATGGGCTATTACACTCGAGCGGATATTCCCTTTCAGTTCGCGCTGGCGGAATCGTTTACTATCTGTGACTCATACTACTGTTCTCTTATGGGACCCACATGGCCAAACCGTATGTATCTGATGACGGGTACGATCGATCCGGACGGGCTCAATGGAGGGCCGATCGTCAGTAACAAGGTTCCGCCCGGCGGATACACATGGACTACTTATCCGGAACGGCTGGAGAAAGCCGGAGTGACATGGAAAGTGTACGAGCAGCAGGACAGCTATGGTTGTAACATGCTGAAGAACTTCAGGGTCTTCCAGCAGGCGGAGAAGGGCTCGTCACTCTATGCGAGGGGAATGCAGGTGGATCCGGAGGGGCAGTTTGAGTACGACGCAGCGCATGACAAGCTGCCGGCAGTTTCCTGGATTATTCCGACCAGTTTTCAATCCGAACATCCCGATTACATGCCCGCCGATGGAGCGGCGTTTGTGGCCAGTAAGATCGACGCCATTGCGGCGAATCCGGACGTGTGGACGAAGACCGCGTTCATCCTGAACTACGATGAGAATGACGGGCTTTTCGACCATGTGGCGCCGCCATTTCCTGTGGAGGGTACGCCGCAGGAATTTGTGGGCGGCCTTCCCATAGGCGCCGGGTTCCGGGTGCCCTGCATCATTGTCTCGCCCTGGACCGCCGGTGGTTGGGTAAGCAGCCAGAGGTTCGACCATACATCCGTCCTGCAGTTCCTGGAGACGTTTACGGGAGTCCGCGAACCTAACATCAGCGAGTGGCGCAGACACACGTTCGGCGACCTGACGTCGGCCTTCCGTTTCGGAGAGACTGGAATCAAGCCTCCGACACTGCCGGATACGAGCGGGCCTCTGATCTTAGCCAGATATGGCGCCGGCAATCTACCTAAGCCAACGTTCCCTAACAACGATCAGCAGCCGCCGAAGCAGGAGAAAGGCAGCCGTAGCCGGGTTGCGACGAGTGTGACTAAATAGAGAACGAAAACCGGAGTGGGGTTAACAACCTGCCCCACAAAGCAGGAGGCTTTCTGGCTCAGAGCACCGGCTAAAAGCTGGCAGAGACAGGCCGGGAGGCCTGTCCTACTACTCGCGAACCCGACCCCGGTGTGGCTGCGGTGTATGTCACCTCTTGGCCCGGAGTTGCCGCAAGCGCCCGTAGCGCCGGGTCGGAAACGCGCGGCGAGCCATCGGCCGGAATGAAGTTGCCGGCAGCCGGATCGTACAGGAAACCCGTAATGCGGCCATTCTGGACTACTTGCGCCACCAGGTCGCACTCCATCACCGATCCGTTCAACACCTTGGATACGAACGGCGCGGAGGCTCGCTGGATTAGTAAGTCGATCCGCGGGCCGACGGACGCGGCGTTGGCGCTGGTCAAAGTGACCTGCTGGCCGACGATGGGCGCGAGGTCGCTATCGAATGCGAGCATATACTGCTCCACATCGCGGCGCGTGGCGTCCGGATTGGTCTGTGGGAAGCCCGAGTTTGAAG
Organism: Bryobacteraceae bacterium; assembly: GCA_049522755.1. Taxonomy (GTDB): domain Bacteria; phylum Acidobacteriota; class Terriglobia; order Bryobacterales; family Bryobacteraceae; genus PALSA-243. The sequence goes on from JBEKNN010000005.1 coordinate 36,670, forward strand.
TGGGATTGAACACACTGGCGGTGAAGAAGCGGAACAGGGTATCGACGCTGCCGTCGCCCGTGAATCCAAAGCCGCGGATTTGATTGCCCATTAACCCGCTGTCGGGCGCGCCGAATAAGTTGATGCCCGGATCGCCGAACATGCCGATCTTGGCGTACAGGTTGCGCAAATGAGGGATCTTGACAATCTGAGGGAGGTCCTCGAAGCTTTGGTTGCCGCCGGTGCCAAACTGTCCGTTCGCCGAATTCAACACATGGCAGCCCGCGCAGGTGAAGGACGACTGGCCAAAAATCTGATTGAGAGTCGCCGAGACAATGCCGTCGGACGGACGCGCGCCGGAATGAAACGCCTGGCCATTCTGTTGCGATGCGGTCAGCGAGTTATCCAGATTACGCACGGGGTTGGGCGGCGGCACAACCTGCAATTGAAAGTTCGCGAAGGTCTGTATCTGGCCTTGCGACGGCTGATACACGCTGCCGATCAAACTCTGGAAAGCGACCACAAAATTGATGAAAGACAAGTTGGAATCGAACGGATCGGTTCCAAAGAATCCCGTGGAGCGGTCGCCGCGCCAGTGCATGGCCCCTGAGTTAGCCAGGCCGCGCAAGGTCTGCGTGGTAAACGGCCCTTTCATGGGATGGAAATCGGTAGGGTTATTACTGCCGTTGAGGGGCGTTGTGACGTTGGTCTGCCCGATTGCGATCAGCACCGGAATCAGGTTGCCGAAGTTGATCGGTATCGGGCTCTTAGTGACAGGGTTATCGGGGTTGCCCAAGTCCCAAGCCAGGTCGTCCATGTCGCCGAAGATGTGGCAGCTGGCGCAGGCCGCCTCGCCATTACCCGAGAACCGCGTAGCATCGTAGAGCATGGGCCGGCCCTCAATCACCGAATCGGGCTCCGGGTTGGGCATGGGAAATCCCGCGACTTCCTGACTCGCTTTCAGATTGATAACCTTCAGTGAGTTGTCAAAGCGCGTCATGGCATATAGCAGACCGCGCGCCTCGTCCAAAACCAACCCACTTACGCCGCCTCCACTGACTGGGATGTAGTTCGCGCTGGCTGTTACTGGATTGAACGTGTCGTTCTCAATCGAGCTGGTATCGAACACGCCGATCTTACTGGAACCGAACGCGGCGACGTAGAGTGTCTTACCGTCGGCGGTGACCGCGATATCTAACGGCATGGACAAGCTATGATCCTTCGCGGTGGGGTCAAAACCGGGCGATCCCGCGAGCTTGGTGTAATCGATATGTTTATTCAAGTGACGCGGCGCCACAGTCGATCCCGAGATCACTGTGATACGCGCTTCGGCAAGATGACCCTGCACGGTGTGGCCGGCGAAAATCCCCGGCCCCTCAAAACGGACATTGTTAATCGCGTCGGTGTTGGAAACGTAGAGTGTCCCACTAACTGGATTAGTGGCCATGTTGAACAACGTGGTACCAACATGCGCGAACGCGGCGGTCTGCGTCAGGGCGTTGGCATCGACGGCGAACACATCCGTATCGGGCAGATTGAAGCGCACGGAATTGTCCCAAACCCGTTGTAACTCATCCTCCCAGTGACCGTCGCTGTTGTTGTATTTCACGATCAGACCGACTTCCGGCGCTGGCTCGCCGATGGAATCGGTGGGCGGACCCGGATTGCCGCCGGGACTCACCGTGCCATCGGGTAGAGTGCATGGCTTATAGGGCTGGAACCCCGCGCAAACCCTTTGTTGAAATATGGTGGTGGTCTGATTGCCGGTCTTAAAACCGGCGACATACACTGTGTTCTTATCGGGACTCACGGCCAGAGCGCGCGGCGTATCGGTGAAGAAGCTCAGGATAGTCAGCGGCGTTCCGCCCATAGTGGCGCCCAGATTCGCCGGGTCGAACACCCACACGTCCGCGCGCGGAATGCCCGGTGTGGTCATCTGCGGATCGCCGGCGCCCGGCACGTTGGCGATGGAGGGATCGGTGCGCTGCTGTCCGCGATGAGCCGTAGTGATGAAGGCGCGCACAGGGTTCCCGGCGAACACTATGTCGCGCGGTTCATCGCCCACGATCAGAGTTTGCGCCACGTGCGGCGTCCCGGTAAGAGTGACGACGCTCACGCTATCGGAAAGTTGATTGGTCACCCAAACTTCGGTATTAGTTCGCGCCGCGACGGCCACCGGCTCGAGGCCAACCGGGACGCGATACTCGAACACCGGCATGCCCGAAGTAAGCGTATAGACTTCCAGCGTGCCATTGGGAATATTGACGGAAAACAACGTGTTCCCATCCGGCGAAATGGCGACTGGACGCACGGGTCCGCTTTCAAACTCGACGAAGGAAGATCCGGCGGAAGAAGCGGAAACGGACTTGCGGTTGACGAGGCCGATGGCGAGCGAGGCGAGAAGGCCGAGCGCGGCGAAACTGACGATTCGCCGGCGCGTGGGTTGGTGCAGCATTCGACGCATGAATTCGTGTATCCAGTATAGGAGAATTCGCGATCTCTACTGCGGGGAATCTGTGGTCACTTCTGTGGTCGCGGCGACTGTCCGATTATGGGATTAGGTTCGTTTGGAAATTTGGCTTTTGGGGCGAAAAGCGCGTCCGATGCATGGGACCGCCCATTCCAAGGGTTCACCCGCCGGTTCGCGAACCATCACAAAGTTCACTGCAAGGAAAAGGAGTTATCCGCGTAAACCGCCGGGTGGCCGGGCGCCGGCGGCTTGCTTTGCAACAGCGAGAGATGCAGGAGAGCGGGCCATGGGCCCACTCCACTGGCTGATGTCGATATGTGCAGTTGTCAAAGATCCGAGGCGCGGGGAACGGCAAGATAAAGACGAGCCGCGGGCGCAAGAGCCTGGCGCAAGAATTTATGGAAGCCCTGCGCGAGTGTCGCCTAAACGGCACATTCGGGTGACGCGAGAACCCCTGAATCCATTATACAGGAAGGAAAAAAGCGTATTCGGCGTTTGATGATTGTTTTCATGGAGATGCGGCCTGTGACTGATAAAGCTTGCAATTCACCGTTCGAACCGCAGGCAGGCTCGGCCCAGGTAGATTTCGTCGCCGGGGCGGAGCTTTTCGCCGCGGCGGTTGCCGGCGGGGACTTCAATGGCGCGGCCGTCGCGGAAGACGCGCGTGCCGAATTCGCTTTCGTCGTCGCAGAGACGGTAGTCGCCGTCGTCCAGGCGGATGTGGGCGTGACGGCGCGATACCGTGGCGTTGGCTTCGTCGGCGCCCTCTTCGAAGACGATGTCGTTGCGGCGGATTACGCGGTGCTCGGAGTCGGTCAGCTCCGCCATCCGGCCGATGTTGGTGCGCGCCTTTTCCAGCAGGTATTCGGGGCGATCCGTCTTGCCCTTCATCACGGCTAGACGCGCGGGGGCGGCGGGTTCGGCCGGCGCGACCGGTGCGGCCGCCGGCGTGGCGGATGCGGCCGCTGGCGTGGCGTAGGCGATCTCGAACGGGTTGGGACCGGATTCAACAGCGCGCACTTCGATGGAAAATCCGCGGGGCGCCTCGCAGGCGGCGGCTTCGAGCGCCTCGCGAATGTCGGCCTCCAGGCGCTCGCCGAAGGCGGTCTCCAGGACGGCGCGGCGGTTGGCGTCGGCGGAAACCAGCGTGACGGTGAGATGCGCGAAGGGGAAGACGCGGCGGCCGCGCGCGAGGGTCTCGATTTTGCCCTCGACCTCTTCCAGAATGGCACGATGCGTCATCATCAACTCGCTGGCATCGGCGGCGCCGAAGAGGCGCTCGGTCCAGCGCCGGAAGCCGCGCTCGATGCTCTTTTCGATGCCGGAGAACAGGCTCATGGTTGAAGGCTCATGGTTGAATCAGTCCCAGTTTGACGGCGGCGTTCACGATCTCGGCGGCCGCAGGGGCGGCGGCGGTGCCGCCGTACACTCCATTTTCCACCAGCACGGATAAGGCGACGCGGTGCGCGGCCGTGCCGTACGGAGCAAAGCCGATGAACCAGGCGTGCGAGGCCGCGTCCTGCAATTCGGCGGTGCCGGTTTTACCAGCCATGGGCACGCTGGCGGCGGCGCGGCGGCCGGTGCCTGAGGTTACCACTTCGCGCATGAACCTGGCGAGCGTCTGCGCCTGATCGGCAGTCAGCACGGCTTCCGCCGTAGCGGTGCGAGTGTTGGTTTCATCCACGATCCATCGGCCCTGCGGCATCTGGCCGGCGTTGGCGACTGTCGCCGCGACGCGCGCCATCTGGAACGGCGAGGCGACCACTTGTCCCTGTCCGTAGGAGGATTGCGGCAGGCTCTTCTTCAACTGCGCAGCGGTGTTGGGTTCGGCGGCGGCGATGCCGAGCAGGTTGGCGGTATCGAGCAGGGGCTGGGCGCCTACGTCGTAGGCTCCGAGCTGCGCGAAGTAGGCGTTGCAGGAGACTATGATGCCACGCTCCATGTCGACTGTGCCGTGGGGCGACTTGTCCTCTATGTCGTCGCGAATGGGGCGCGAGGAGCCTTTGATGTAGTTACCGACGCGCCCGTCCGGGAGGCGGATGCATTCGTAGGTTTTGTGCGTCAACTGCTGGTCTTTGCGGAGCGCGGCCATGGCGGTGACCACTTTGAAGGTGGAGCCGGGCGGATAGAGGCCGTAGCGCGCGCGATCGAGATAGGGGTTGGAATCGGAGTCGGGGTTGGCGGCGGGGTTGGCAGGCGGAAGCGCCTGCCCCACATTGGCAGGGGATAGGGTATTGGGTTGGGCAATTTGTTCAATGGCGGGCTGGGGGAAGCTGACGGCGGCTAGCAGGTCGCCGGTGGCGGGGTCCATCACCACGGCCGCGCCTTTGTCGAGCTGCGTCTGCTGCAACTGCTTGCGCAGAATGTTGGCCACTTGAACCTGCAGGCGGGCGTCGATGGACATGCGGACGTTGCGCGCGCGGTCGAGCACGCGGCGTACGGCGGGGTTCTGCGGATCGTAGCGGTAGCGCAGAAGCGGCACCAGCTCGCGGTAATCGTAACGGAGGACGCGCTCGGCGGCGTGAGTCTTGGGGTTCTTGACTTCGACCAGCGTGGGCCGGTCGTCGTATCCGCGCAGGCGGCGGGCGGAATCGCGCTCCACGAACGATGTGTTGCTGGCGGCCCAGCGGGTGCGCGTGCGGAGATCGCCCAGCAGATCGAAGGTGAGGCCGCCGAAGGGATAGTGGCGCGATTCGGTGCGGGAACAGGCGCGGTCGATATCGATGCCGAGCTGCTGAAAATCGGCGCGGTGCTTTTCGAGCTCGGCCCAATCGCTGGTGGCGAGCGGCAGGCCGTTGCGGTCGTAAATGGAGCCCATGGGGATTTCACGGATCACGAACTGGAAGCGCGGATTGTATTGATAGCGGCGCGCGCCATCGGCCTGCACCACCAGCGTGCCTTCGCCCATGACGGCGCTGCTGTGGAGCACCTGGATGTAGGCGGCCTTGGCCACAACGGCTGCGCCCGCGATTCCAAGGACCACTCCGAGCGCGCCGGTGGGCATGCGGAACGGGGCGTTGCGTTTGCCGTCCGCGGGGCGCGCGGAGATGGAAAGCAGAATCGCGATCACGGCGAAGTTGGCGAGCATCGAGGTGCGGCCATAGCTGAGGAACGGCGTGACCACGCCCGAGAGCGGCGTGACGCCCAGCGCGCCGCCGGAGATGAGCAGGATTTGCAACGCGGTGGCTGCGGCCAATCCCGTGGCGAGGAAATATTCGTAATCGGAGCGGGCGCGCAGGGCGATGCGCAGGGCGCGATACACGATAAACGCGAAGAGCGCGAAGACGGCGGCGACGCCGAGGAATCCCCATTCTTCGCCGAGCGCGGAGAGAATCAGATCGGTGTGAACGGCGGGAACCACTTGCGAGTCGCCCAGACCGATGCCCGTGCCGGTGGCGCCGCCGGTGGCGAAAGCCCAAAGCGATTGCGCAAGCTGGTCGCCGCCGTGAATCATGTTGTTCCAGGGCGACAGCCACATGGAGACGCGCTCGCCGACGGTGTGCGGGACGCCGAGGACGTATCCGCTCACGAACGCCGCGACGACGAGCGCCAGGCCGAGGGCGGGCACGAAGAGGCTGCCGCGCGCGATGCCGTAGAGCGCGAGGAAGAGACAGGCGAAGATGAGCGCGGGGCCCATGTCCTTCTGCAGAAAGAAAAACGCCACCGAGAGCGCCACGGAAACCAGCGCGGGCAGGGTGTACTCGACGGGCGGAATATCGAAGCGGCGGGTGAGCGCGGAGAGCGAGGCGCGCGTTTCGCGAGCGTGGCGGAGCACGTCCCAGCGGCTGGCGAAGTAGCCGGCGAGGAAGAAGACCAGCAGGATGCGGACGATCTCAACGGGTTGAAAGCCGAAGAGGTTGACCTTGGCGTCGCTGGTTCCGGGGCCGGAGCCGAACGCGATCAGCAGCGCGGAGAGCACGAAGCTGACGAGCAGCGGCACGAAGCTGAGATTGCCCATGAGGCGCTGATAATCGAGCGCGCTGAGCGCGGCCAGCAAGACGCAGCCGACGACGACGCCTTGCGCGAAATCGGCGAAGAGCAGGTTGTCGCGGAGCGGGTCGCGCAGGCTCACCATAAGGATGAAGCCGATGCCGGTGAGCAGAAGGACGGGGGGCAGCAGGGTTTGGTCGCCAGGGAAGCGGCGGAGGCTCCAGAAGATGTGCGCGGCGAAAAAGGCGGCGAAGAAGAGGACGGTCCACAGAAGGAATGCGCGGCGGAATCGGGTCGGCTCACGGACGATGTAGAGCGGCTTCAACTGGCGGAACTGATCGGCAGTGAGCAGCGGGATGGAGGAGTGACCGGCGAGGCGGTCGCGGAATGGTTTGAGGGCGCGCGCGCCGGCGACTTCGTCGGCCGTGACGCGGATGCGCGCCAAGGCGCCGACATTGGCGAGGGCGCCGGAGACGTCGTAGAATTTGCGCGCAACGAAATCGCGCGTGGCGGGGTCGGGGAAAAGCGGAGTGAGCGATGGGAGGAGATCTTCGCGGGCGTTGAGGGCGTTTAGATTCAGGAGCGGCGTGGTTGCGGGAGTGGGCTTCCTGGCTTGATAGACCAGGGAGAATCCGGCGGCGATTAAGAGACTTGCGGCTAGGGTCCAGATTAGCTCGGTGGTGCGCCAGGTGAAAGAACCGGCGGCAAGACCGCCGGCGCTACCGCGGCTGGCGCTACTGCGGGTCGCTGTGGTGCTGCGGGTGACGGCCATTAGTGGATTTCCTGGAGGCGGGTGTTGGCGCTTTCCAGGCTCGCCTGCACGCGCTTGATCTGCACGTTGGAATTGCCGTAGGGCACGACGCTTTGGTAGAGGTTTAGAGCGTGCTGGTAATCGCCGGCGGCGCGGCTGATCTGGTCCCTTTCCTGTGGAAGACCTTGAATATTGATCGCATCCAGGCGGAGGCGGTCGCCGCGGTCGCGGTAGCCGTCGGCGAGCTCCAGCTTCTCCCGGTTGCCCAATTGATAGCCGAAGCGGGCGGCCTGCTGTAGCGCGGCGTCGGCTTTATCGACGTCCTTGAGGCCGTAGATATCGACGAGCGCGAGGCCAAGTTGCGGATCGGGCGATTGCGGCAGGAGCTGTTGCGCCTGGTTGAACTTTTCGGCAGCCAGCGTCAATTGCCCGGCATCGCGGTGGCGCAAGCCTTCGATGCGCGCGATGTGGCCTTCGCTGAGACGGTATTCGCCGCGCGCGGTTTCATCGTCGGGATTCACGGCGAGAGCGTGGGAAAGCAGCGTCTGCGCGCGCTCCCAATCCTTTTCATAGACGGCCTGCGTGTCGTTGCGGTAGCGCGCGATCACGATGTTGGCGGCGTCCAGGAATCGGCGATCGACCAAACCGCGGACGCCCCACAATGCAGAAGACGAGGGAGCGGTCTTGGAAAGTTCCGTCCATTTCGTCCAGATCTGATCGGGATCGGTGAGCTGTTCCGACTTGATTTCGCGTTCGAGGCCCTGGCCGGCGTCATGCAGTCGAAACCAGGAGAAGATGGAGGAGCCGCCGTAGAGTACGCAGCCAACCGCGAGAGCCGCAACCACGCGCGTGACATTACGGAAAAGTCTGGAGCGCAGCGTTGGCTTGGAACCGGGCTTTGGCCAAGCTTGCTTCGATGGGGCGGGCGCGGGCGGCGTGGTGCGGCGCGTGGCGTCGCTGGACGACTGGCCGAATAAGCGGCCGGACGAGGGATCGGGCACGTGCCGGGCGGTGCGGCGGGTGGCGTCGGGATCGGCAGCGGGGGCGCCACGCGTTGCGGTGCTCGAAGCGGCGATTGGGGCGGCGCTTGGAGCAACAATGGGGCCGCCGGTGCGAAACAGAATAAGGTCGTTGGCGAAATCGCGCGCAGTGTGATAGCGGACGGCCGGATCGTTGGCAAGCGCCTTCATCAGAATGCGGCGCAGGGGATCGGGGCACGGGTCGGGCGCGGGCGGCGGAGGAATGCGCGAACGGATCATGCGCTCCAGGCGCTCGGTGCTCTCGGCGTGATAGGGCGTCATGCCGGTGAGCATTTCGTAGAGCATGACGGCGAGCGACCAAAGGTCGGACTGGGCGTTGACGTCGCCGGTATCGAGGCGTTCGGGCGAGGCGTAGGGCACGCTGCCGAATTCGTTGCGGGTGAGGCGGCGCGAGAGCGAGAGAGCTTTGGCGATGCCGAAATCGAGCACGCGCACTTCGCCGTGCGCGTCGATGCGGACGTTCTTGGGCTTGATGTCGCCGTGGACGATGCCGCGGAAATTCTTGCCGCCGATGGTGGTCTGGAAGTTGTGCGCGTTCTCCAAAGTCTCGGCGACGGCGATGGCGGCGTCGGCGGCGAATTCGCACTCCAGCGGGCCGTGGCGCATCAACTCGGCGAGATCCTGACCGTCGATGTATTCCATGGCGACGAAGAAGAAGGTTTCCACGTCGCCGTATTCGAAGACGCCCACGACGTGCGATTCGACGGCGGCGAGGCGCGCCTGCAATTCGGCGCCGCGGCGCTCGGCTTCGATGGCGTCGCGCGAATCGGCGTCGCCGCAGTGCTCGATGAGCTTGAGGGCTACGGTGCGATTGGCTTCGGTATCCTGCGCGAGATAGACGTCGGCCATGCCGCCGCGGCCGAGCTTGCGGAGAATCTCATATTTGCCGAGCTTGCGGCTGGCGGGGGCGATCATTTCTTCTTGCCTCCGTGGGCCGGCGGTTTGGCATCGACCATAAAATTGTGTTCGCGGATGGCGTCGGGCGCGATATTGGGCGGCAATTCGAGCACGGCGGTCCACGGAACTTGCGCCGCGCTTCTTTCGAAGACGTTGCCGACGAGCTCCGGGGTGGCGCCGTCGCGCGCGGCGATGGACGGGCCTTTGATGCGCTGGAACGTGTTGTGCGTGACTAAGGGCGAAGAGGCGCCCGCGATCAGCAGGCCCTCGGCGATGCAATCGTGGATGGCGTTGCCGCGCAAGGTGGGGCTGGCGGCGCCGCGGATCTCGATGCCCACGTTGGCGCCTTCGATATCGACGCCTTCGATATCGACGCTGGAATTGTCGAGCAGAATGCCGGAGGAGAGCGGAGTTTGCGCGTCGCCTTGAATGAGGAAGCCGGTGACCCGGGCGGTGTGGACATCTTTGGCTACGATGGCGGGGCCGCCGCCAACGGAGGCGACCAGACGGGCTTCGCGCAGAACGCGGCTGCGCAAGGTGACGCCGGATTTCAGAGTCACCTGCTCGCGATATTCGCCGGCGAGGACTTCGACGGTGTCGTTGGGGCGCGCCTGGGCGAGAGCGGCGGCGATGGTGTCGAAGCGCGCGCCGTGGCCGGCGGAGAGCACGCGCGGCTCAATGACGACGGGCAGCGGAACGAAATAGGGGCGCGCGAACCAGGCTGCGGCCAGCGCCAGCGCGAGGCCGTAGACGAAAACCGCGGGGCGGCTGGCGAAGGGGTTGCCGGATGGAGCGGGCGCGTGGGGCGCGGCGGGCGCGGTGAACTGATCGCCTTCCACCACTACGATGGTGATGTTGTCTTTGCCGCCGGCGCGGTTGGCGGCGTCGATGAGCTCGCGGATGGCGGCGTCGGGGTCGCCCGCGCGGCGCTCGACGGCGCGCTGAATTTCGGCGGCGGGGACCAGATCGGACAGGCCGTCGCTGCAGAGGAGGAGGGCGCTTTCGGCGTCGAAGGGGATGCGCTGAATCTCGATGAAGTTGGCGTCGTCGGGCTCGTGTTCCTCGGAGCCGACATCGCGGAAGACCTCATTGCGGCGCGGGTGGCGCATGGCTTCCGTTTCGCCGATCTCGCCCTTGTCTTCGCGCTCGCCGACGGGGGAATGATCGTGGGTGATTTTGCGAATTTCGCCGCGGCGGATCTGGTAGAGGCGCGAATCGCCCACATGGCCGACGACGGCCGATCCATTCTCAAGCACCACCACGGTGAGGACGCAGGCCATGCCTTCCCATTCGGGATTGGCGCGCGCGGCCTTGAGGATTTCGTTATTGGCGATGGCGATGGCTTCGCGGATGCGCTGTTCGGTGGCGCCGGTCTGACGCTCCAGGCGGGCGCGGAGGCGCTCGACGGCGATGGCGGCGGCTTTCTCGCCGGCAGCCTGGCCGCCGATGCCGTCGACGACGAGGAAGATACCGCGGTCGGCGTCGATGTGGAAGGCGTCCTCATTGTTGCGGCGAACGCGGCCGGGGTCGGTGCGGCCGGAGAATTTGATGGCGGTCTTCACCATGGGAACCCCGTGCGGCGCAAGAATGACGGAACGAAGCCAATTCGGGGTGAAAGGCAATGGAATGAACAGGTTGCCAGGGTGCGGCGAGGGGCAATCTGGTTATTGGCCATGGACGGCATAACTGGCTCAACTGATTTTAGCAGTGGGAGGACTCGGATTTCGACGCTGAGACGCGGAGGCGCTGAGATCGGAAAGACTAAGAGTATGAGGATTGGGAGAAGCGCTTCGCGGGCGGCGGGCCTATTGGACTTTTCGTCGTGTGTGTCCACCGCGATACATACCACCGCGATACATATACGTCAAAAACTGCTGAGAGGTTCAGTCCGGCGGGTAGAGCGACGCGGCAGTTGCCGACAGGCCGCTGGACGACCGGAATCGTGGATTCGGTCTTGCTTTCGATTCTTCAGACATGGAGGATAAAAGGGCTTGACAAGGGCTCCGGCCCGTTTAAAATAAACTTCAGCTAAGCGCTGAATATGTCGACTGCGTGCGATCACACCCGTACCCAGATTATTGCCCGCCGGGATGGCGTCGATTATCTCGAATGCCTGGATTGTCGTCAGATATTTGAGGCCGAAGACCTGGAACCAGTCAAAGTGGAGGACGACGAAGAGTAGGCCAGGCTCCGCAATTTCGCGCAACTTCAAGGGTTCGCCCCATTACTATGCGAAGGCTGGCTCTTGAGGCTCCCAAGGTATGAGGGCAGCTCCCTTTGGGCTTCCACTGGCAATCGCCGCGGCCGGTTTGAGCGCGTGGGCGCAGGTCTCCGCCACCATCGATATCAACACCGCGCAGACTACGCCGCTTAACGCCAATTTCAGTGGGTTCAACGACGAGGTGGTTTTTCCGGCAGAGTTCTTCGACTACCGGCTGAACGCGATCGCGGCTGAGTTAGCGCCGGGTTGGGTGAGGTACCCAAGCGGCAGCTTTAGCGACGCGTTCAACAGGCAGACCGGCCTGATGGCGTCCTCATGGGCGGCGCAGTTTCAGGGTACGAATATCGCCACGCTGCTGACCGAGGCGGTTCCATGGGTCAACGGGAAAGGAGGCGGCTCGTTTGTGGATGGGGCGAACCGGGCGAATTTTCTGGGCGCGAAACTGATTGTCTGCGTCTACGGTTTCACGGATACCGCCCAGTCGGCCGGCCAGATGGCTGCATTCGCCAAGGCCAATAATATTCCCGTGGCGGTGTGGGAGCTATCCAACGAGCCTTATTTGTATCCAAGCTTTTTCACTTCGGGCGCCGACTATGTCACCAAGATGAAGCCGTATCGCGACGCCATCAAGGCGGCCGACGCCAACGCCGTCGTGGCTATCTTTTTCATCGACGCCGGCGACGCTACTCCCAATCCAACCTGGAACCAATCGATCATAAGCTATGGGACGCCTTACTGGGACGCGGTAACTTACCATCACTATCCGCCGCAGAGTACCGGCGCCTTCAGCCAGTGGATGGCGGATGAGAATGCCGTGCTGGCGACTAAGACATCGGCGTATGTTACCGGCTATCTCGCGCCGCTGAATCCGCCCGGTACGAAGTTCCTCATCTCGGAGTTTCTTCCCTCCAACGACGGATTGGGCACAGGCACTTCATTGACCGACGGGACGCTCTATGGCGCTATCTACGCGGCTGAATACACGATGCGGATGTCGAGCGTGCCCGCCATGTTGTATGTAGGAATGCACGCACTCACGGGTACTACGGGCGTGTATGCGGTGAACGCTCATTACACCGACGTACAGAATGCGTATGACGCGGGGACAACCATTGACACTCTGACGCTCGATTTCGGCTATTACCTCACGGCGCAGCCCCTGGGATTAGCGGTGTTGAACGGCGTTCTGCAAAACACGACTTCCGTGGATGCGACCACTGTCACCGGCGGCGCGACTGTGCCCGCTACAGGTCTGGGTACAATTCCAGCTCTCTACGCGCAGGCGTACACCACTGCCACCGGTCGGCAAAGCGTGGTGATCGCGAACAAGGGCGCGACGGCCAATCAGGTGACGATTCGGGTCAACGGCACGCCGGCGATCGGGCCGCTGCCCGTCACATTCATCGCTGGGTCAGACCCCGCTACGCAGAACACGGCGGACAGCCAGAATGCCGTCGCGGTGCAGACATCCACCTTGTTTAACCCTGTCACTGTGCCCGCTTATAGCGTGGTGCGGGTGGATCTGAATCCCTCATTTGTCGCGTCAGCGGTTAACAGCGCCAGTTACGCATCGAGTGTGGTGGCGCCGCAGGAGATTGTGTCGCTGTTCGGATCGGAAATAGCCTTGCAGACGGCCAGCGCGTCACTGCCTCCTCCCACGGTTCTCGGAGCGCCTCGGTTCAGATCACCGACAGCGCAGGCAACAGTCAGCTGGCGCCGCTGTTCTCGGTCTCTTACTCCCAGGCGAACATTCTGATTCCGTCGGGTCTCGCAGCCGGCCAGGCGAGCTTCACAACGCTGCACGGGCCGCCGACGCCAGCGGCGCAACCGGTGTCGCTGACCGGGTCGATGACCATCGCGTCATCCGCGCCGGGACTCTACAGCGCGAACGCGGACGGCGCGGGCGTCGCCGCTGCCGTCGCTTTTCGCATTACCGCGGCCCAATCAGACAGTGAGTGAGACAGCGTTCACCTGCAATCCGCCCGCGGTGCGTAGCTGTCTGGCATCGCCACTGAGCCTGGGCGCGGCGACTGACACGCTGTATGTGGAACTTTATGGCACGGGAATCCGCGGCGCCGCGTCGGTTCAATGTTATGTGGGCGGGCTGAGCGTGCCGGTGCTCTACGCCGGGCCGGTAGCGGCGAACGCGGGCCTGGATCAAGTGAATATCTCGATCCCGAAGAGTCTGGCGGGCACGGGCGATGTGCGGGTATATCTGGTTGCGGATGGAGCGATCTCGAACGTGGTCGGCTTGAACGTGCAGTGAGCCTTCGCCATGACGGCAGTTACTGCTTGCTCTGCGGCGTCTGGTTAGTACTTAGTGGTCCAACTGGACTTACTAACTCCGTCCGCCAGATGGGGCAGCCATCACAGAACGGACCCTCCGATTTTACAAAGGCCGGCGGGCTTCCATCGAGAATCCAAACACGGGTGTCGGGCGGCTGCTTGCCCACTAACGGGGCGACTACTCCACGAACGCCGCCGATGTCAACTTTGACAACATACCTTGTGGCCTTATGGCGGGCGCCGCCGGTCAAGAACCAGTCTTCGCCTTCGGCGCTAATGGCAAGTTTTACCAGTAGAGGCTTGGGCGCGGCCACTACCATGGATGCGGCGGCCGATTGTGCGCCAGGGGCAATATTCTTAAGGAGGACGGGCACTATGCCGTTGGCAAGGTTTGGCGGAGGCTCCAGGCGGTCAGTGACTGCTTTCTCGCTTCCGTCGCTATCGGCATAACGGACCGCGACCAGACCGGTGGAACCGTTGACTGAGACATCCATCTGGCGTTTGAATACCGGACCCTTTTGCACCAGGTGATCGGAGAGAATGTGGAAACTGCCTTTCTGCGAAAAAACCGTGGTTTCGTCCTGTAGCGAGCCATCTTTGAAATGAAAGACCAGCCGGCTGGTAACTGCGCCGCCGTGGGTCGCCTGGGTCGAGTCACCATCGGCAATAATTGCACCGTCTAACGTGCGTAAGGTCAGGAAGCCGTGGATTTCGCCCTCCACATAGCGTACCGCGATGGGCTCGATAGGGATAGTGGACGTATGGCATACAGCCGCACAGCACAGCGCGAAGGCAAGAAATCCAAACCACCGGGAACGTCCGCCGGTGAGAAGCGCGAAAGACCGGGATTTGCGGCCATGGCGCTGCGAACTGCAATTCTGAGTGAGCTGTTTCACCACCGACATCGGCTTGGTCTCCGGAATGGCAGTAGCAATTAAACGACCGAAGTGGGAAGTGCTCGCAACGAGGCCGATTCGTTGAAACTTACTTCCGGGTTCAGAATGCAATTGCTGCTAAGGTTTAATCCGGACTAATGACTTCCCATCTCGCCATCCGAATTCTTATTCTATTTCTCGCTACGGCTGGAGTGGCGGCGAAGTAACCGATCGGGACGGTCAGCCATTGCGTGGAGTGAACGTGCGGCTCGCAGCGTACGCATCGTGGGCGGTATGAGGCAAACCAACGCCGACCGTACGGCTACCACCGACGACCGGGGAATTTTTCGCGTCTGGAATCTTTTGCCGGGTAAGTACTACGTTGAGGTGGCCGGCCGCAGTGGAGGCGCCAATTTGTATGCAGGCGATTCACCGCCGCAATACAATGCGGATCAGGCTTTTCTTCCGGGCTACTTCGGCGGCGGCAGAAGCCTGGAGTCGGCGGCCCCCGTCGAGATCGAGGCTGGAACCGAAGCCACGGCCGATGCCGCCCTGAAGCTTGAGCCTTCCAACAAGATTCGCGGCTCCCTGGCGAATTTCGTTCCCCGGCGGACCGTCAAGTTCGAACTCTTTGCGGCCGATGAGGATGTCTCCGCGAGCCGAGTAAGCGTCAATGGGAACACCGGACGGTTCGAGATTCAGGACGTAGTGGCTGGCGCCTACACTTTGCGCGCGACCCAGGGCGAGAGTGTCGCTGAGGTTGGCGTTAGCGTCAATGGCAATGACGTGGATGGAATATTGGCGCAGCTTATGCCGGGCGTAGACATCAAGATTGTCACTCGTTTCGCCGGCGTACAGGGGCACAATCCGCCGGCGGCCTATGCCAAGCGGTTCCCGCGGCAAAACTGGATTAGCTAGCTAACTGAAGTTACTCGCGCCGTTAGTGAGCTCAGTAAGTTAGCTACAACACTGGTCACTAACGCCTCGATTGTAAAACGCGTTCACACGAGTGTGAACGCTGCACGCAAAAGTGCGTGCGCCACGGCCAAGCCCTATTCCGAACGCAGCATACTAACCGGATCGATCCGCACCGCGTGAATCACCGCCGGCAGCGCGGCCAGCAGCGCCGCCGCCAGAATGGCGAACAACGGCAGCGCCAGCATGGCCGGGTCGGTGGCCTTCACCTGGAAGAACAGCGATTCGATGTATCGCACCGATGCTAAACCAAGCGCCATTCCCGCTAGCGCGCCCGCGGCCACCATTGCCAACACGTCCACCGCCACCAGCCGCGCGATGCCGCCGGCCTGCGCGCCGATCGCCATCCGAATGCCAATCTCCTTCCGCCGCTGCAGCACCGAATAGTCCAGCACGCCAAACAGTCCGATACCCGCGAGCAACAGCGCCACCGCCGCGAAGAACAGCGTCAACATCGCCAGCAGGCGCTCGCTGACTGTATGTTGCTGAACGAGTGCGGCCTGTGTCCGGATGTTACTGACGCGGAATCCCGGACGCGCCCGTGACGCCTCGCGGCGCAGAACTGCCGCCAGTTCCAGCGGGTTTCGGCTGGATGTGCGCACTATGAATGTCCCGCGGCTGTAGTTCGCTTGGAAAGGGAAATAAGCAATGGGCTGCATTGGCTCGCGCATGTCCTTGTAACGGGTGTCCGCCACCAAACCCACCACCTGATATCTGGTACGCCGGCCTTCATTGGCAACAACCTCAAACGACTTGCCGACTGGGCTCTCGATTCCGAAGTACTGCTTCGCGAATGTCTGGTTGACCATGGCCGACCCCGGCAGCGCATCGCTTGCGCCAAAATCCCTGCCTTTGAGCAAAGGAATTTTCATCACCTGTCGCCACTCGGGCGAGATACTTAGAAAATAGGATGCGACCGCACCCGGAGCGGCTCCGTTCACTGAGATGAATCCGTTCCAGCTCTCTCCGGTCATCAACGGCCACTCGCACATCGCCACCGCCTCGACGCCCTGCACCGTGCGCAGATGTTCCGCGACCTGCTGCCATGCAGCCGGCGGCTGCGGAAGCGCCGTCAGCGTCTCCAGCGTGAGAAGCCGCTCGACGGAAAATCCAGTAGCTTGATGGGAAAGCCGCCCGGACGTCGCGACGCAGAGTCCCGCGACGAAAAGTACGAGAAAGCAGAAGGCAACCTGGACTGCGATCAGCGCTTGCATCAGGCGCGGCCGCGAGTGCGGACGGTCTCCACCCTTGAGCGCACTCGCGGGCTTCACCCCTGACGCGCGCAGAGCCGGCGCCAGGCCAAACAGGCAGGTCACGCCAAGGGCTAATGCCAAGCCGAATCCCAGCACTCTCCAATCCGCTGCAAGAACCAGGCGCGTCGGGTTCTCGCTCGTACCGATCATGCTGACGACGAATGGCGCGGACCACCAGGCGAAGCAGGCGCCGATGCCTGCCGCCAGTAACGTCAGCCATGCGCACTCCACCAGCAGCAGTTGGACCAGGCGCCCCCGCCCGGCGCCGATGGACACTCGCAGAGCCATCTCGCGCTGCCGCGCCGCCGCCTGCGCCGTCATCAGATTGGCGACGTTGGCGCACGCGATCAGAAGCACCAGCGCTACCAGCAAACCAAGCGCCATGAGCGGCATTCCGTACTCTTTCTGCATCCCTGACACGCCGGCCGGCGCGGGGCTTACCAGCAATTTCTGGCTCAGGTATCCGTCCATTTCCTGCTTCGGTATTGCGGCGAAACCCTTCGCGCTTTCCTCCAGGAATCCTCGAAACACGGCGCGCAGTCTCTCATGAACGGGTGAGACGTCGACGCCCGGCTTCAACTCGACGAACGTCCGGAACCAGCGATAATCCGAACGCACAATCGCGTTATGCTTTGCCATCATGGTGGGAACGAAAATGTCCGTTACGGTTCCCGGCGCGGTTCCGGTAAACTTTGCCTGTGCAACGCCGATGATCCGATAGAGGTCATCGCCCGTCCGAAAGGTCCGCCCGATCACGCTGTGGTCCTGTCCAAAACGCCGCGTCCAATAATCGTAAGACAGCACGGCGTAGGGATGTGCGCCCGGCGTCACGTCGTCACTTTCCGTAAATAGCCGGCCCAGCGCGGGGCGAACTCCGAACGAGCCGAACATCCAACCCGAGACGTACTGTTGATAGGCTTTTTCCATCTCCGGATCCGACCGGTAAGTCAGATCGATTCGGGCGGCATTCGAGATAGCGATCAACTCGGCTTGGTCCCTTACCACGGCGCGCATCTGCCGGAACATAGGATAGGCACACGCGTCACCAGTGGCGATTTTGCCGTCCGGGCCGGTGGATTGATGGGACAAAACGTAGAGCCGCTCAGACCCGGCGACTGGCAATGGCCGCCATAGCGTGGCGTCGATGAGCCGGAATGCCGAGGTGCATGCGCCAATCGCAAGCGCGAGTGAAAGGATGGCCGCTGCGGAGGTCACCTTTCGCTTCATAAGTTGCCGCCATCCAAAGACAGCGTCGGCGCGGAGCGAATCGAGCCACGGGATGAGATGGATGTCGCGGCTCTCTTCGCTATGCCGTAGCGCGGAGCCGAACGCTCTGCGGGCTTCGGCGGCGTCGCGCCCCTGCTCGATGGCGTCTTCGATATGCGACTGTAGCTCTTCCTCGATTTCGCGGGCGACACTGTCAGAGCGAATGAGATTGGCGATGCGTGACCAAAGCGACATATTCAAGAACCTCCTAACCCTTCATGGGAACGCATTTTCCCAGCCGCCAACAGCGCGTTCACACGAGTGTGAACGCTGCACGCAGAGTGCGTGCGCCACGGCCAAGCCCTACTCCGAACGCAGCATAATGACTGGATCGATATGCACCGCGTGGATCACCGCCGGCAGCGCGGCCAGCAGCGCCGCCGCCACAATGGTCAGCGAGGGTATCGCCAGCATCGCCGGGTCGGTGGCCTTCACCTGGAAGAACAGCGATTCAATGTATCGCGCCGACGCCAGACCGAGCGCTACGCCTCCCAGCGCCCCGGCCGCCACCATCGACAGGACATCCACCGCCACCAGCCGCGCGATGCCGCCGGCTTGCGCGCCGATCGCCATGCGAATGCCGATCTCCTTCCTCCGCAGCAACACCGAGTAGTCCAGCACGCCGTACAACCCCACCCCTGCCAGCAGCAGCGCGATTCCCGCGAAGAATACGCCCAGCATCGCCAGCAGCCGCTCACGCACCGTGTGCGCCTGGTCGATCTCGGTTTGTGTGCGTATGTTGCTCACACGAAATTCCGCGCGTGCATTCGGCACTTCCCGGCGAAGTATCGACGCGAGGGCGAGCGGATTCGCACTGGACGTGCGGACCACGAATGTGCCGCGGCTCATCGGCAGAAACGCTCCCTTGGCATCGATCGCTTGAAACGGAACGTAGGCCGTCGGCCGGATGGGCCGTCGCATGTCGTCTCTTGAGCGGGCGTCGCCGACGAAGCCCACCACCTGAAAACGAGACCGCGAATCGCCGGGCCCGACTCTCTCGAACCACTTCCCAATTGGATTTTCACCGTCGAAATACTGCTTCGCGAAACTCTGATTGACTATTGCTACCGCCGGACTGGCATCGCCCGGGACAAAGTCTCTGCCGCCGAGGAGAGGAATCCGCATCGTATCCATCCAGCCCGGCGAAACATTCAGAAAATCGGAAAAGACTTCGGATGGCGCTCCGCCGTTAATCGAAATATCGCCGACCGCGCTCTCGCCGCTCATCAGCGGCCATACCGTTAACGCGGCCGTCTCCACGCCGGGGACCCCGCGCAGATGCTCGAGCACCTGCTGCCAATAGACCGGCAGCTGCGGACGCCGCGGCAGTGTTTCCAGGTTGAGAATCCGCTGCGCGGAGAACCCTGTGGGCTGATGCGACAGCCGGTCGAACGTGCTTGAGAACAGGCCTGCCGCGAAGTGCACCACAAAACAGAAAGCAATCTGGACCGCGATCAGCGCGTGCATCAGCCTGCGGCGCGAGTGCGGATCTTCGCCGCCCTTCAGCACGCCGGCCGGCCTGACTGCCGAGGCGCGCAGCGCAGGCCCGAGACCAAGCACAAAGGTCACCACTAGAGCCAGCGCCAGGCCGAATCCGAGAACCCGCCAGTCCGCCGGAAGTATCAGGCGCGCGGGGTTATCCGGCGAGTCGATCATGCCGACGATAAACGGCGCGGCCCACCACGCGAATAACCCGCCAATGACCGTGGCGATAAACGCCAGCCAGATGCTTTCCATCAGCAGCAACTGTGTCAGACGCCATCGCGTGGCGCCGATCGAGATGCGGAGCGCCATTTCACGCGCCCGCGCCGCCGCCTGCGCCGTCATCAGGTTGGCGACGTTGGCGCACGCAATCAGCAGCACCAGCGCCACCAGGATTCCGAGAGCGGTGAGCGCGCTGCGGTAATACCTCTGCAGATTGGAGCGTCCGCTGCCCGCGGGCTCCAGCAACAGCTTTTCTTGACGGGCTTCCTCCCGCCGCCGGTCGATGGCGGAAAAACTCTTCGCCCGCTCCTCCTCGACCGCGCGATAGGTTACGCTCAGCATCTGGTGAACGGGCTCGGGCGCAATGCCCGGCCGCAATGCCACCATTGTCCGCAGCCAGAAGTTGTTGGAGCTGGCGAGCGTGCGTGGATTCTTCATCGCCATGGGAAGGAAGATGTCGGTTACCGTACCGGTTTCCGTGCCGGTAAAGCCCTCCGGGGCCACGCCGGCGATCTCAAAGTGGGTATCGCCCATGCGAAAGGTTCGGCCGATCACGTTCCGGTCCTGTCCGAAGCGGCGCGTCCAATACTCGTAAGAGAGCACGGCGTAGGGGCTCGCGCCGACCTTGTCATCGTCGTTCTCGGTAAGCAGCCGCCCTGCAGCCGGGTGCAGTCCGAACGCGCCGAACATCCAGCCGGAAACGAATTGCCGGTATGCTTTCTCCATCTCCTGGTCTGAGCCATAGGTCAAATCGCTGCGTTCCGCGTATGAGATCGCGATCAGCTCGGCCTCCCCCCGCGCCGTGGAGCGCATCTGGAGGAACATCGGATACGAGCAGCTATCGTATACAAAGGTCTTGCCATCGGCGCCGATGTCCTCAAAAGCGACCACGTACAGCCGCTCCGGGTTCGCAACCGGCAATGGCCGCAGCAGCAGGGCGTCGATGAGCCGGAATGCCGACGTGCATGACCCGATCGCCAGAGCCAGCGACAGGATGGCCGCCGCGGACGTCGCCTTGCGCTTCATAATCTGCCGCCAGCCGAAGACGGCGTCGGCGCGCAGCGAATCGATCCACGGGATAAGCCGGATGTCGCGGCTCTCTTCGCGCCGCCGTAGCGCGGAGCCAAACGCTCTGCGGGCTTCAGCGGGGTCGCGGCCTAGCTCGATCGCTTCCTCAATATGCGCGTGGAGCTCTTCATCGATTTCACGGTTCAAGCCGTCGCCGCGAAGGACATTTGCGATGCGCGACCAAAGCGACATAGTTAAGCCATCCTCAGGACGCGATTCACGGCCGAAGTGACCGCTTGCCAGCGCGACTCTTCCGCGGCAAGCTGCCTCTTGCCCCCCGCCGTCAATTCATAGATACGCGCCCTGCGCCCGGTGTCTTTCACGATCCACTCGGCGCGAATCCAGCCGGCTTCTTCCATCCGATGGAGCGCCGGATAGAGCGAGCCTTCCTCGACGCGGAGCACTTCCGCGGACATGCCCTGGATGGCGGACATGATGGCGTAGCCGTGAAGGCGCGGCCGCCGCGAGAGGATCTTCAACACCAGCAGATCGAGCGAGCCTTGCAGCGAATCGGGTTTGGGCATACTCAGACGTCTGAATACGTATACTGGCGAGCGGCAAAAAGGTTACGACACATTCATCCTGTAGGGCGGACCCCCTGGACCCGCTCTTCGACCAGCCAAATCAGTCGGACGCGATCCTGAAAGGCCGACCGGGGGGTCGGCCGCGGACCAGGGGGTCCGCCCTACAAGTTGTAAGTGACATTGGGTTGCCGACCGGCGGCCGATTATCAATCGGCCCAGTTTCGCTACTTGGAACGCCAGCCTGTCACCGTTTGACAGGCCAGGAGGCCTGTCCCACTAGCGCTAAATCCAGACCTTCACCAGCGGCGTCCCGTTCTTGCACCACTCGCAATGGTCGCTATCTACTGCATAGCTGGCATCCAGCTTCGCCAGGTAGTAAAGCGGCAGATTCCCGAAATCCGCGCAGCCGGGTTGCGGCTGGTAGATCACCACCGCCAGCCCCACCACCATTGCGCCGCGCGATTCCAGCAGCTTTCGCAGCTCGGAAAGCTTGCTCCCGGTGCGCAGGATATCGTCCACCAGAACCACCGGCTCGCCGGGCTGCGGGTCCAGGAACTGACGAAAGCGCAGGGGATCCTTGGCGTTATCGCGCTCCGCCCAGTAAACCTGTTTGGCGCGCAACGCCTCGCACACGCCGAATGCCACAGGCAGGCCGCCCGTTATGGGCGTGACGATGGAAAGATCCTGCGTGATGGCGCGGATCTCGGGATTGGCGCGCAATAGCCGCGCCAGGCCTACCGATAGCAAACGCTGGTATTGGTAGTGACGCAGGGCAAGGGGAACCTGCAGGTATTCGTTCGAGTGCAAGCCCTTTGGATCTTCAAAGTGCCCGTCGCGTAGCGCGCCCGTTTCGCGCAGCACGCCGACAACTTCTTCTTGAGTGGGAAGCAGGTGCATATTCAGTTGGCTCCGTGGCCCGTCAGAACCCGTGGAATTGTGCGCAGCAAAATGTTCCAATCGAGCGCGAGCGACCAGTTATCAATGTACTGCATGTCCATTTTCATCCAGGTTTCAAAATCCACCTGGTCGCGTCCGCAGACCGCCCACAGGCACGTGAGTCCGGGGCGCATGCGCAGCCGGCGGCGCTGCCAGCGCTTGTATCGCTCCACCTCGCTCGGCACCGCCGGCCGCGGACCCACCATCGACATATCGCCCCGCAGTACGTTCCACAACTGCGGCCACTCGTCGATGGAAAACTTGCGCAGAACCCGCCCCACGCGCGTCTGCCGCGGGTCGTCGGGCATCTTGAACGCGGTTTCGCGCGTGCTCAAGTGCGCCAGCGCGGGCTTCAGCTCCTCGGCGTTCTGCACCATCGAGCGGAATTTGTAGAACACAAACTGGCGGCCGTTCAAACCGCAGCGAACCTGGCGGAAGATGGCCGGCCCGGGCGACGTCAGGCGGATCAGAATGGCGACGGCTGCCATCAACGGCGAGAGCGCGATCAGGGCGGCGCCGGCTATCGTCATATCGATGACCCGCTTCACCAGCAGGCGAATTTCATCGTAGGGGGCGGCGGAAAAAGTCAACAGCGGCGTCGCGCCCAACCGGTCGAGCGAGATGGTGCTATTGACATGCGGGAAGAAATCCACGGCGATGCGCGTGCGCACGCCCTCTTCGTCGCAGAGCAAAAATACCTCTTCCAGCCCGGCTATGCTTTCGCTGCCCACGGCGAAGACGATTTCGTCGATCACATGTTCGCGCAGCAGGGCCGGCAATTCGCGGATGGGATAGACCGGGTACGTGGCGCCCAGCGCGATCTCTGCCGGGGCCGTCTCCAGCCGTTCGCTCAGGAATCCGCGCAAGCGCACGCCGTACTCCACCGAATCCTCCAACGCCTTCGCCAATTGGCGGGCGCGGTCTCCGGTACCCACCACCATTAAATAGTGCGGCCGGGTGAAGCCGCGGCGCAGAGCTCCAGAGACGCGTCCGGCTGTGAGGCGAAAAGTCAGCAGCAGGATCCACGCGAGACCGGCGAACAGCAATACAAAGAAGCGGCTCAACTCGAGCCGCACTACGTACTCCATCACCACCAGGCATAGCGCGCCGTAGACGCATTGTTTCGAGGCGTCGCGAAGAATCACGCGCGGGTGGCCGGAATCCAGCTTTTCGTAGATTTCGAGCCACCATGCGATGGCTACCCAGGCCAGCAGCGCCGAGCCTAGCACCAGCGCCATCTGCTCCGGGGTGAGAAAGAAGATGTGCTCCAGGTGGAGGATGGAACGCGTCCGATAGGCTATTACAAATGCCAGGGAGACCAGCAGGATGTCCGATATTCCAAACAAAACACGGGCTTTACGTGGCCGACTGAACATCCGGATTCAGCATAACATGCTTAAGGGGCAGGCAATCCCGTGGCAAGCCGGCTTGCATCCCGGCGCGCCAATGCGCGATTTTTCGCGCGTCGGCTTGAGCCGCCCGCCGAACTCCGGCTCGGGAATCCCCGTCGCCACTTAATGCGAAAACCGGGCGAACCGGATCCGTATTCAGTCGATTCCTAAACTTTCCGGGCGCCATGGCCGATACGAAGCATAGGTGTTTTAGAGAAGAGATGCTGCAGGTGACACACAGACTCGCCCTCCTGACCGCGCTCGCGACTGCGGCCGCATGGGGGCAATCCAGCCTGGCCGATGCCAGCCTCGAGCAGTTGCTGAACACGCAGGTAACCTCCGTCTCCAAGAAGGAGGAGAAACTTGCCCGCGCGGCTGCCTCCGTCTTCGTCATCAGCCAGGACGATATCCGCCATTCCGGCGCCACCAACATTCCCGACTTGTTGCGCATGGTTCCGGGCGTGGAAGTCGCGCAGATCAATAGCAACGCTTGGGCGGTGACCATCCGCGGCTTCAACCAGCGCTATAGCAACAAGGTGCTGGTGCTGGTGGATGGCCGTTCGGTGTATGCGCCGGGCTTTTCAGGGGTCTACTGGGACCAGATCGATACCCCGCTTGAGGATATCGAACGGATCGAAGTCATCCGCGGGCCAGGCGCCAGCGTCTGGGGCGCCAACGCTATGAACGGCGTCATCAATATCATCACGAAATCGTCCAAAGCCACCAAAGGAGGGCTGGCTTCGGCTACCGCGAGTACGCAAGGGGATGCATCGGGCATGGTCCGGTACGGCGGCGATATCGGCGCCGACGGCAGTTACCGCGCCTTCGCAAAAACCTCCACCTACGCCAGCTCCCAGTTACCCGACGGCTCGCCTGGGCACGACGGCTGGTCCAGCCTGCACTCCGGGTTCCGGTCCGATTGGGACCTTACGCCCGCCGACACGCTGACGGTGCAAGGCGATCTGTTCTCTAATAGCGAGTCGGAGCTGCGTAATCGCTGGTTCATTAACGAACCCTCCGACCCGGCTTTCGCTCAGAGTCTGGATGCGGCTGGCGGCAACCTTTTGGCCAGGTGGACGCATACGTTTGCGAACGGATCGGATACTTCCGTGCAAGCCTATTACGACCAGTTTCAGCGCAACGACGCGGAACAGCCGGATCGGGAGCGCACCCTCGACATAGACTTTCATCATCACTTCGCCGTGGGAAGCCGCCAGGATATCGTCTGGGGCCTTGGCTACCGCTCGGAAACCACCTATTTGCCGGTTGGATACGAGATTACTGCCACGCCTCCCAGAAGAGTCGACCCTCTATACAGCGCGTTCTTCCAGGATGAGATCCAAATCGGCAGCAACGTATGGCTCACCCTGGGCTCCAAGATCGAGAAAAATGCCTACACGGGATTCGAGTATGAGCCCAATGCCCGCATCGCATGGGCGCCGGACGCCCGACAAACTCTGTGGGCATCGGCTTCGAAGGCCATCCGGCAGCCGTCGCGCCTCGAAACCGGAGTGGGTCTGGAACTCGGATCGGCGCCGATTGGGCCGGGACTCGCGGAATCGGTCCAATTGATCCCCAACCCGAATTTCCTGTCCGAGCAGGTTCGAGACTATGAAGTGGGCTATCGTCGCCAATGGAACAAACGGGTATCGCTCGATGCCGACGTGTTCCTCAGCTTTTACCGCGACCTGGCCACTTTCGAACCGCAAGCGCCGGTGATCGTTCCCGGATTGGTGACCGTTTTTGAGATCCCGGTAATGTATGGCAATAAGGGCCGCGCCAACGACTATGGCGGGGAATTATCGCTCAACTATAGCGTGAACTCGCGCTGGCGCATTAGCCCGGGGTACTCCCTGGTGCACATTAACTATTGGCTCGAGCCCTCTTCAGGCGATACGTTGACCGTGTCGCTGGCGGGGAACACGCCCCGGAACATGGTTCAGATGCGGTCGGTCATCAATCTTACCAAGCGTCTCGAATGGGATCAAACCGTTTACTGGTCGCAGGCCTTTGCCAATGGAACTATACCCAGCCACGCGCGTGTGGATTCCAGGCTGGCATGGAAAGCCAGCGAATCGGTGGAGCTGAGTCTGACCGGGCAGAATCTGCTGCGCCCCGAATTTCTGGAGTTTGGCGATTTCGAAGAGGTCGTGGGAACAGAGGCTCCGCGCAGTCTGATCGGAAAGATCGTATGGCGCTTTTAAGATGCCGGCCGCTGGCCCTCGCGCTGGCTCTGGCGTTGGCGATGCCCGCCTCCATTCCTGCGCAGGCGGCCAACGAATATGAAGTCAAGGCGGCATTCCTTTTTAACTTCACGCGGTTTGTGGATTGGCCGCAGTCTTCGGCTAGCGGTCTGTTTTGCATTGGAATAGCCGGGGCCGACCCATTCGGAAGCGCTTTGGAGGAAGCCGTCAAAGGGCGATCCGCGGGCGGCCATGCAATCGCGGTCAAACACTTCAAACCCGGCGAGGAATCGGCCGCCTGCGAGATAGTGTTCATCTCCGGAGCGGATGCCAGGAAGATGCGCGCGGCGCTCGGCCGGCTACAACACGCCGCCGTGCTGACGGTGGGAGAAGGGCCTGGTTTCTGCCACAGCGGCGGGGTGATCGCATTTGAAATCGAGGACAACAAGGTCAGATTAGAGATCAACCCCGAAGCGGCTCAACGGGCGCGCCTGCAGATCAGCTCCAAGCTCCTTAGCCTGGCCACTCTGGTGCGGGATACAGGCGAATGAAATGTTGAAGCTGCTTCGCGGGCTCTCCATCCAACGCAAACTGCAAGCCATCATCATGGTCCCTGCCGTGGCTGCGCTGCTGATTGCATGCGGCGCGTTGTTGGCCTACGAAATCACCGATGCCCGCGCGAGTTTGAAGATGGGCGTGGGCCTGCTAACCGAGATAATCGCCGAAAACAGCACCGCGGCCCTCTGTTTCGACGACGCCAAGGCCGCCGGCAGCCTGCTGGCGGGGCTCAAATCGACGCCGGCCATTGTTCGAACCACCATCTACACTTCGCACTGGAAAGTGCTTGCCAGCTATGCGCGGCCGGGTCGGTCCTCGCAGGCGCCGGATCGGCTGGGCAAATACCGTGCCGCATTTGAAAACGGCATTCTGGCGATCCACCAGCCCGTGGTGCTGGACGGGCAGTTCGTAGGATCGATCTACATGGAAGCGGATCTGCGCTATGTTCAGGCGCGCGCGGCTCATTCCGTGACAATCATTCTGGTGGTTCTTGCGATCTCGTTATTGCTCGCGTACCTCTTGGCCGCACGGCTGCAGCGCGTCATCTCCGACCCGGTAATCCACCTGGCGCAAACCGCCAAGGCCGTGACCGTACTGAAGAACTACGCCATCCGCGCGCAAAGGACCACGGACGACGAGCTGGGACTGCTAATCGATGGTTTCAACGAGATGCTTTCGCAGATACAACGGCGCGATGCCGAGCTGGAATTGCGCCGCGACAGTCTGGAAGAAGAAGTGGGCGCGCGCACCGGGGATCTGCTCAGAGTGAACGCCGAGCTCACCGGGGCCAAGGACAAAGCCGAAGAAGCGAACCGCGCCAAGAGCGAATTCCTCGCCAACATGAGCCATGAAATCCGCACGCCCATGAACGGCGTCCTTGGTATGACCGAGTTGGCGCTCGACACCAATCTCACGCCGGAACAGCGCGAATACCTGACCACTGTGCGGCAATCGGCCGAGTCGCTGCTCACCATCATCAACGACATCCTCGATTTCTCGAAGATCGAAGCTGGGAAACTGGATCTGGAGGAGGTAGCCTTCAACGTCCGAGGCTGCATCCAGGAAGCCGTGAAGCTCATGGATTATCGCGCGGGGCAAAAGAGCTTGGCATTAAGCTGCGAAATCGACCCGAGTGTGCCCGAGTATATTTTTGGCGACCCCATTCGTCTGCGCCAGGTGCTGCTGAACCTCGTCGGAAACGCCGTCAAGTTTACCGAGCGCGGCTTCATCACAGTGACCGGCGCCGCTCGACAGGCGCCCGGTGGAGGAATGGAGCTGCAGATTGAGGTAAAAGACACAGGTATCGGCATACCGCTCGAAAAGCAAAGCACCATCTTCGAAGCGTTTGCACAGGCCGACGGCTCTATGACCCGGCGCTTCGGCGGCACCGGACTCGGGCTTACCATCTCATCGCGCCTCATTTCGCTGATGGGCGGAGCCATCTCCGTGGAGAGCGCGCCCGGCCACGGAAGCTGCTTCCGGTTCAATATTCAAGCTCAGCCCGCCAGCGAGCCGTCTCAAACCCTGGATCAAACCGCGGCCGAGGTGAGCCGCCTCCCGGAAAAGTCCGCAGCGCGCGCCGTACGGGCTCTGCTGGTTGAGGACAATCCCGTCAATCAAAAAGTAGTCTTGCGGCTGCTGCAAAAGAATGGCCACCAGGTGACGATTGCATCGAACGGCCGGGAGGCCCTGGAAGCCATGATCGAGGCGGAATTCGATATCGTCCTGATGGATGTACAGATGCCCGTAATGACCGGCCTCGAAGCTGCCGAAGCCATCCGCCGCACTGAACGCGGCACTGGCCGGCGCATCCCCATCGTCGCTATGACCGCGCACGCCATGACAGGCGACAAGGAGCTCTGCCTGGCCAGCGGCATGGACGGATACCTGTCGAAGCCTGTCCGGCTGGCCGATCTGTTGGCGGCGCTGGACAAGTTCGCCCTCCCTGTGGCGCCGGCCAATGAAAGCTGCGAGTGGATTAGCTAAAACCGCCCCGCCTATTGGTTCACCTTGACCGCCGGCGCCTGCACCGCCGGAATATTCTGATCGTGGATCAACTTATTGAAAGCGGCCAGATCCGTAGTCAGCAATCCGTTCAACGTCTTCATCTCGCCGTTTACCTTAGTGGCGACGTCTTCATAGACCATGTACGATTGCGCGGTGGGTTGATTATCCGAGCTCTCCACCACGCCCATCACATAGGCCAGCTTGTTGTTGAGCTTGATTGGATAATTCAGCGGATCTTCGCTGGCGCGGTTCTTAGTCTGGTAAAGCTCTTCTTCCACCGCGGTCAGCTTGCCGATCAGCGCCTTGGCCGCATCGGCGACGCGCTTATCGTCGCGCTTGGCGTATTCGTCCAATTGCTTGCGCAGCTCGCGGATACGGATCACGCCTTCGTTGGTCTCCGATAGCTTATCGCGAACCTGCAGCGCCAGCGTCAACTGCTTGGCGTAATCTTCAGGCGTGGTGTCGAGGCGCGGGTCCTTCTTGATCGCGAAGCTTTGCGTCTGCGTCTTGCCATCCACGGTGAGACGCACCTGATAAGTTCCCGGCGCCGCCAGCGGTCCGGTCATGCTGCCCGCCCAGAGAATGATTCCGGGAAAGGTAGTCGCATCCGGATACCGCATGTTCCATACGAAGCGGTTCATGCCGGCCTGCGCGGAAACGCGCGCGGGCGGACCGCCGCCGCGTCCACCGCCGGCGTTAGCTTCTGCGCCTTCGGCCGGCGGTGCTGGCTCGGGCGCCCTGCTCGAAAATTCGTGGACCAGTTTGCCGGTGGAATCGAGGAACTCCAGCTTCACGTCGCCCTGCGGCCGGGCCTTCAGCCAATAGCTGACCACGGCGCCCGCAGGCGGATTTTCGCCGACAGCCGGACCGCCGCCGCGCCCGCCGCCGCCGAATCCGCGGCCCCCGCCGACGCGGTACGTATCCTTGGGTTTGAACAGGTGCGCATCTTCACTCTGCACGCTGGGGCTATTCTGGGGGGTAATCTGATAGAGCAACGGCAGGTCGTCGAAGATATAGAACGATCGGCCCTGCGTGGCCACCAGCAGCTCCTGCTCGCGTTTATGGAACGCCACGTCGGCGATGGGCACGATGGGCAGATTCAATTGGAAAGATTTCCAGTTCGCGCCATCGTCGAACGAAATGTAGAGGCCGAACTCGGTGCCCGCCACCAGCAGCCCGCGATGGTTCGGATCTTCCTTGACCACCCGCGTGAAGTGCCGGTCCGGGATGCCGTTGACGATCTTCGTCCACGTCTTGCCATAGTCGGCTGTCTTGAAAAGGTACGGATGGAAATCGTCGAGCTTGTATGCCGTAACCGCTACGTAGGCCGTGCCGGCGTCGAAACTCGACGCGTCGATGGAGTTGACCTGGCTCCATTCGGGGAAGCCTTTAGGCGTCACATTGTCCCAATGCTTGCCGCCATCGCGCGTGAGCTGCACCAGCCCGTCGTCCGTGCCGGCCCAGATGAGGCCCTTGGTAACCGGCGATTCGGTGAAGGTGAAAATGGTGTCGTAATATTCGATGGACGTGTTGTCCTGCGTGACCGGGCCACCCGACGATAACTGCTTCGACTTATCGTTGCGCGTCAGATCGGGGCTGATCGTCTCCCAGCTCTGGCCTTCGTTCACGGTCTTCATCAGCACGTTCGAGCCGATGTAGAGCGTCTTCGGATCGTGCGGCGAAAACTCGATCGGGAAGCTCCACTGGAAGCGATACTTCAGCGTATCGGCGCCGTACCCCATCGGGTTATCGGGCCACGCGTTGATGTTGCGCATCTGCCCGGTGCGATGATCCTGGCGCGTAATCAGGTTGCCGTAGGAGCCCGCATAGACTATCTCGGAATTGCGCGGGTCGGGCGCGATCCATCCGCTCTCGCCGCCGCCCACATCGTAAAAATCGGCCGCGGTGATGCCCCCGGCGAGCGTACGGCTGGCGATCCGGACCGTCGAGTTGTCCTGCTGCGCGCCGTAAACGTGATACGGGAAATCTTCATCCAGCGCGACGCGGTAGAACTGGGCGGTGGGCTGATTGTCTTCCGTGGACCAGGTCTCGCCGCCATCGGCGGTTATGGTGGCCCCGCCGTCATTGCTCAGGATCATGCGCTGCGGGTTTTCCGGCGCGATCCACAGATCGTGGTTGTCGCCATGCGGTGGGCGCATCTGCTGGAACGTGCGCCCGCCGTCGATGGATCTCCACATCCCCACGTTGTTGACGTAAACCGTATCGGCGCTTTTGGGATCGGCGAAAATGTGCGAGTAATACCAGGCGCGCTGGCGCAGATCGTTCTCGGTATTGAGCCTGGTCCAGGTGCGGCCGCCGTTGTCCGAGCGGAACACGCCGCCGTCGGCCGCTTCCACAATGGCCCAGACGCGCTCGGGATTCGCCGGGGAAACGGTGATGCCGATGCGGCCTTCGACGCCGCGCGGCAATCCGGGGGCGTGCGAAAGATCCTGCCACGTATCGCCCCCGTCGGTGGATTTCCAGATGCCGCTCCCAGGTCCTCCGCTATCGAGGCGCCAAGGCTTGCGGCTCGCTTCCCAGAAGCCGGCGTAGAGCACCCGCGGATTCGAAGGGTCCATGGCGATATCGGCGGCGCCCGTATCCGGCCCGCGCGTGAGCACCTGTTTCCAGGTTTGTCCGCCGTCCGTCGAACGGTAGACGCCGCGCTCGGCGTTTGGTCCCCACAGGTGGCCTAGAGCCGCGACGTAAACGATATCGGGATTCCTGGGGTGAACCACCACCGCGCCGATATGGTAGGTCTGCTCCAGACCCACGTTGCGCCAGGTGCGCCCGGCATCGATGGATTTGTAGACGCCGTCGCCATTCGAGGCATTGCCGCGAACGCAAGCTTCGCCCATGCCAACGTAGATGGTGTTCGGGTCCGAAGCCGCAACGGCGATCGCGCCGACAGAGCCGGTCTTGAAGAAGGCGTCGGATATGGGCAGCCAGCTCAAGCCTGCGTCGGCAGTCTTCCAAACGCCGCCGCCGGTCGCGCCAAAGTAGTAGGTCTTAGGATCGGATGGCACGCCCGCCACAGCCACCGAGCGGCCGCCGCGGAACGGGCCGATCAGACGGAAACGGAGATCGCGTAGAAGTGGATCGCCCTGCTGCGCGGCCAGCAGGAGGGGGACAACAGCAAAGAGTAAACGGCGTACGAGCTTCATACTATGTGGCATAGTAGCAGAAGTTCCCCGCCCTGTTCAGGCGAGCGCTACAGACCCGCCGATTTGGAACAAGTTTCGGGATTGAGAGGACTCGGCTGGAGTTGTAACGGGTCTGGCAGGAGGAAAAAATTGATAAATGGCGCGGGCCGGCGCTTCTTTGTGGACGCGCGCATTCAGCGCGATGAGCATTTCCGGTTCTGTCGAGGCGCCGCGCCCGCGAATCTACCGAACCGGTGGACTAATTCAGGAAATACGTCCGGTACAACGTATCCCGTTGCTTGGGCACAAATCCGGCGTCCCGAATGATCCGCCGCAGCTCCTCTTCACTGGCGCGATGATGCGCCCCGGCGGCCGACACCACATTCTCTTCGATCATAATGCTGCCCACGTCGTTGCCGCCAAACCGCAGGCCCAACTGGCACGTCTTCAGCCCCTGCGTTACCCATGACGATTGCACATTTTCGAAATTGTCGAGGTAAATCCGCGAAATCGCCAACGTTTGCAGGTACTCCACTGCGGTGGCTTCTTCCTTGACAAACCGCCCGAGCGAGGTATTTTCCCGCTGAAACGTCCACGGGATAAACGCCGTAAATCCGCCGGTCTCCGCCTGAAGATTCCGCACCAGCTCCAAATGGTTCATGCGCTGCTCGATGGTCTCGCCGCAGCCGAACATCATGGTGGCCGTGGTCCGCATGCCAAGCTGGTGCGCGGTGCGGTGTACATCCACCCATTCCTGCACGGAGCATTTCAAGCGGCTGATGCGGTGGCGCACGGCGTCGTCCAACACTTCCGCGCCGCCGCCGGGGATGGAATCGAGCCCGGAATCCCGCAAGCGCTGGATGGTATCGTGCAGGGTAAGCCCGCTTACTTCGGCGATATTAGTCACCTCGGGCGCGGAGAGGCAATGCAGATGGATCCGGAACCGCTCCTTGATGCCGCGGAACAGATCCTCATACCATTCGATCTTGAGGTCCGGATGCAGACCACCCTGCATCAACAGGCCGGTGCCGCCCAAGTCGAGCGTCTCCTGAATTTTGGCGTAGATGGTTTCCTTGGGCAGAATGTAGCCTTCGGCGTGGCCCAGCGGGCGGTAGAAGGCGCAGAAGCTGCAATATTCGGTGCAGAAATTGGTGTAGTTGATATTGCGGTCTATGATGTAGGAGACGATGCCCTCGGGATGCCACTTGCGGCGCATGGCGTCCGCCTCCATGCCAATGCCGATGAGGTCGTCCGAACGGAACAGATCGAGCGCTTCTTCGCGAGAGATCATAAATGAATAGGAGACTGCTCTCCTATTCTACGCGGTTTCCGGAGGCGGATTCACAATCCGCCGCAGATTAACAATCTGCCCTACACTACCTGCCCCACATTACGCGCTCGCGGCGGCAAGTTGGCGGTCGGTGGTTTCCAGCAGCAGGTACACGGTGAAGAGCGGCTGGCCGGGGACCCCGCTCCAACGGCTTACTTCCCAACCCGCGCGGAGGTACTTGACGTCGGGCCGCCGCGTGAGATCGACCGGCATCTGGTAGACGCCGCAGTAGAATTTCTGAGGGTAGGCGAGCAAGGGAACTCGTCCCCAATCGACACCGTCGGCTGAACCCCAGATGCTAATTTCGATGCTTTCTTTTTCGACGATGCGGGTTATGCCAAGAGTGAGAAACAGCATCCCACCCCGCTCCTCGCGGAGATCGATTGCGGGACTGGTTCCCGCATCGCGCACTGTAGTCTCGGGCAATAAGAATTCCGGATACATGAGCGCCTTCCTGTCCGGGTAAACAGCCTAGCTATTAAGACGGCTAAGTTTCTCCCGGGCTGCCTCCAGAGTCTCATACTTCTTACAAAAACAAAAGCGCACAAAATGTGCCCCGTCGGCCGGATGTAAGAAAAAGCTCGATCCGGGAACCGCGGCGATTCCAACGTTTTCAATTAAGTGACGGACAAATGACACATCGTCATGGAAGCCGGTGCGAGAGATATCGGCCATCACGTAATATGCGCCGTGCGGGATAGAACACTTGAGTCCGGCGCCTTCCAGCGAGGCCACAATGTGATCGCGCTTCCCGGAGTATTCGGCGGCGAGTGCGGCGTAGTATTCGTCGGGCATCCCGAGAGCCATCACTCCGGCCTGCTGGAGCGGAGACGCGGCGCCGACGGTGATGAAGTCGTGAACCTTGCGGATGGAATCGGTCAAATCCGGCGGCGCCAGCACCCAGCCCACGCGCCACCCGGTGACCGAATAAGTCTTACTCATGCTATTCACCAGGATGGAGCGCTCGCGCATGCCCGGCAGCGAAATGATGGGAATGTGCGCTGCGCCGTCGTATACGATGTGCTCGTAGATTTCATCGGTGATGGCGAGCGTATCGAACTCCTGGCACAGCCCGGCGATGAACTCGAGCTCGTCGCGCGTGAAGACCTTGCCGGTGGGGTTATTCGGCGAATTGAGGATGATGGCTTTGGTGCGCGGCGTAAAGGCGCGGCGCAGCTCATCGCGGTCGAAGCTCCAATCCGGAGCCCGCAGGGAAACGAAGCGCGTGCGGGCGCCGCAGAGCTCAGAATCGGGCCGGTAGTTTTCGTAAAACGGCTCGAAGAGAACGATTTCATCGCCCGCATCGAGCACGGCCAGCATAGTCGAAATCATGCCCTCGGTGGCGCCGCAGCAGACGGTGATCTCGCGTTCCGGATCGAACTGCATCGCATAATGGCGCGCATACTTTTCGGCGATGGCGTCGCGGAACGGCTTCGCGCCCCAAGTGATGGAGTACTGGTTGATATCGGCAGCGATGGCTTCGGCGGCGGCGCGCTTGAGCGCTTCCGGCGCGGGGAAATCCGGGAAACCCTGGGCGAGGTTGGTGGCGCCGTGGCGCATGGCCAGGCGCGTCATCTCGCGGATGACTGACTCAGTGAAGTTGGCGATGCGCTGGCTGCGAAAGCGTGTGCGCAAAGAGGCGACAGGCGACGACATTCTTCGAGATTAGCAGTAAATCCGGAAGGGTCCGGCGCGGATCGATGCGCCAGACCCAGTTAATACGAGGAACGTTGGGTTAAAGATAGCAGCGGCGGACGGGGCGGAATACATACGATTTGGTTAACGCCCGGCTAATATCCGTGTAGGACAGGCCTCCCCGGCCTGTCGTTTGCAGTGCGCAGCCTTGTTTCGCAATCGACGCCGGCGCAATGGTGACGCCACCAATTGTTACGGAAAGATTCGACTGGCGCCTGCGGAAGGCCGGCTGGCCAAGCTTCTGACGTCGGTTCGGTGGTTGGCAGTTTAATGCGCCGGTTCGACGAGTCGCCAAAGCCATCTATGATGATGGCGTGGCCGCTCACCGAGGTACTTATCCAATACGAAGGCAGATTGCAGGAATTACAAGCGGGCCTGGCACAGGTGCGAATGCAGCACATGGCGGCCGCCGCCGTGACACTGGTTGCCATCGCGATATTCCTGTTGCTCGGCGTCTATGCGCTGAAGCGGCGCGTCCCGCTCTGGCTGCCGGCGCTGCCTGTCCCAATAGCCGCAGCTTCAGCGCTGCACTACAGACGCCTCGGGCTGGCGGGGTCGCGGATACGGCGATTGCAGCGTTTCTATCAACGGGCCGGCGAGCGCGTAAAGGGGCTCTGGCCGGGGGAGGGCTTCGCGGGAGATGAATTCGACGGCGGCGATCACGTATATGCGAGGGACCTCGGCATCTTCGGAGAAGGCTCGCTGTTTGAGCTGCTGTGTATTGCGCGCACCGCCATTGGGCGGCGAGGCCTGGCGAACTATCTGCTGGAAGCTCCTGCGCTCGATGAGACGCGGGGGCGGCAGGAAGCTGTCCGGGAGCTGCGGAGCCGCGCGGATCTTCGCGAAGCGGTTGCTTTGCTCGGCGAGTTCGAATTTTCCGAATCCAAGTGGGAGACGTTCACGGAGTGGCTGAATTCGCCGGCCGTGCAGTTCAGCGGGGCCCTCCCGGTAGCAGCCGCCATGACTTCGGCGCTGGCTTTGGGCATCGTTCTGGCCACAGCGGCGGGGCTGCTGTCTTGGACTCACGCGGCGATTTGGATTCTTCCGCTGGTCTTGTTTCACTCCGCGGCCGGACTGGCGTGCCGAGACAGGGTGAAGCGGATGATGGAATCGCTCCGCTCGGCAGCGGTTGAAATTCGAGTGCTGCGGGAGGGAATGCAAGTATTGGAATCGCAGCGATTCCAATCCGCGAAGCTGCGCGAAATTACGGCGCGGGTGCAAAACAGTTCGAAGGCGGTTCGTAAGCTGGAACACCTGCTTGACGCTCTCCACCTGCGGAACAAGGAGTATTTCTATCAGGCCGCGCTGCTGCTGATAGCTACCACGCAATTGTGTATGGCCGTGGAGCGGTGGCGAAAGCAATATGGGGCCGCGCTTCGAGACTGGCTGCAAGCGTGGTCGGAATTCGAGGCGCTCAACGCCTTGGCGAACTATGCTCAAGAGAACCCGGACAGCGCGTTTCCCTTGTTTTCCAATGGGTTTTCCCATGGAGAAGCCCGCTTCGAAGCGGTAGCGCTGGGACACCCGTTATTGCCGGACGAAACCTGCGTCCGCAACGACGTGCGTCTGAACTCCGCGACCCGCTTTTACATTGTCAGTGGATCGAATATGTCCGGCAAGAGTTCGCTCTTGCGGGCGATCGGCCTCAACGCGGTTCTGGCATTCGCGGGCGCCCCGGTGCGGGCGCAAGCCATGCAACTCTCGCAACTGTCGGTTTGCGCCTCGATGGCCGTGGTGGATTCTCTACTGAACGGCAAATCGAAATTCCTGGCCGAGGTGGACCGCGTGCGCCAAACCATCGAGTTGGCCGGCAGCGGGAAAGCGGTGCTTTTTCTCATCGATGAGATCTTCAGTGGAACCAATTCCCGCGACCGCCATGTGGCTGCCGAAGCCGTAGTTCGAACACTGGTCGGCCGCGGCGCGGTTGGAGCGCTGTCAACTCACGACATGTCACTCACCG
Organism: Bryobacteraceae bacterium; assembly: GCA_049522755.1. Lineage (GTDB taxonomy): Bacteria > Acidobacteriota > Terriglobia > Bryobacterales > Bryobacteraceae > PALSA-243. Next base: position 73,112 of record JBEKNN010000005.1, read on the forward strand.
CGATCGCAGCTGCCGAAGGACTCTGCGGCGCCAACGTACACATGTGCGCCAAGCATGGAAACGACCCCATGGATTTCGATTACCGCCTCAAGCCTGGAGTTACCAGTGAGACCAACGCGCTGGCCATCGCCCGAATGGCGGGCGTGCCGGTCTAGCTTACGCCGGCGTAATCGATTTTCGGTATGTGGAAATTGGATCGCGGACGCAACAGGATGGGCTTCGCCGGAGAGAACCATCAACGCCTTGATGGAGCCCGACGTCACTCATTCCAAGACTACGTCACTCAGATGGAATCCATGCTGCAAGACCTCCGCCACGCTGTGCGGGCGCTGCGGACGGCTCCTGCCTTTACTGCCATCGCGGTCCTGACGCTGGCATTGGGAATCGGCGTCAACGCAGCGATCTTCAGCGTTGTGTATGCGGTGCTGCTGCGTCCGCTTCCCTACCACCAGCCCGAACAACTCGCACTGATCTCATCGGCCATCGAAAAACCGGGCGCCTCCCGCACCCCGATGCCCGGCGCTCTCTTCAACGAAATCAAGCAGCGCGCCAGGCTGTTGTCCGGCATCGCCGGCATTACCGTTACCAACGCCAGATTGGATACCGCGGAAGCCCCGGAACTAATCCGTAACGCGGGCGTCAGCTCCAATTTCTTCGATCTGCTCGGCGTCCGGGCCGTCCGCGGACGCGCCGTTGCGTCCGCCGAAGAATTGACGGCGCACAACCTGGTCGTCTTGAGTAATGGCTTCTGGCGCAGCCGCCTTGGAGGCGATCCGAATATTGCCGGCAAAGACATTCATCTTCAGGGAGGAGAGATCTTCACGGTCCTCGGCGTGCTGCCGGAAGATTTCCGCGTGTACTTTCCCCCCGATTCCGGCGTACTTTCAGAGGTCCAGCTCTTCTATCTTGCACCAGATTTTTCTTCCGCCTCGAACTATCTCGCGGCCCGCCTCAAGCCGGGTGTAACCTTCCCGCAGGCACAACAGGAAATGAACGCGATTGCAGCCAGGTTCGCCGCCAGGTTCACCCAAGCCAACGCAGAATTCGGCGCCGGCAGAAGGCTGAATATCGTCTCTATGCAGGGCGAAGCGGTGCGCGATCTCAAGCCGGCCTTGATCGCGCTGTTCGCCGGGGCCGCGTTCGTCCTGCTGATTTGCTGCGTCAACGTCGCCAATCTGCTGCTGGCGCGCGCCAACGGCCGGCGGAAAGAGGTCGCGATCCGCTCTGCGCTGGGCGCGTCGCAAGCGCGCATACTTCGCCAGTTGCTCACCGAAAGCCTGCTGTTGTGCTGTCTCGCGGGAACGGCGGGGCTGGCGCTCGGGTGGGCTGGCATCCGGCTGTTCCTTCGATTCCGGCCCGAATCGCTGGCCCGCATGGGAGACGTCGGTTTGAACTGGCGAGTGCTCGCGTTCGTAGCGGCAGTGTCGCTGGCCGCCGTGCTGCTATTCGGCCTGGCGCCCAGCGTCGAGTTCGCCAAGGTGGAATTAGTCCAGACTTTGCGCGAAGGCGGACGAACCTCGCTTACTTCGGGAAGCCGCGGCATCCGGGCGGCGTTAATTGTGTGCGAGGTCACGCTGGGCTTTGTGCTGGTCGTTGGCGCCGGGCTAATGCTTCGGACTTTCGATCGGATTCAACGCGTCCGGCCGGGATTTGAGCCGCAAAATCTTCTGACCTTCCAATTGAATACCCCAGGGGGGCTCGGCGCAGGGGCGCTGTTCAGCTTCATCAAAGATTGGGAATCGCAGATTCAGGCGCTCCCCGGAGTGCTCGCAGTCGGCGAGACCACTCTTGTACCCTTGGATGACTCCCCGAATTGGTACAGACCGTACCGGCCCGAAGGCGCGCCCGCGCCCGAGAGCGCGCCCTTGATGGCCGACTATCGCAGCATCACTCCGGGATTCCTGCGAACCATGAGGACGCGGCTACTCGAAGGCCGCTATTTCGATGACCACGACCAAGCCGACAGCCCGCCGGTGGTCATCGTTGACGACGTCCTCGCCAACACCGCTTGGCCCGGACAGAGCGCCATCGGGAAGAGGATCGAATCCGAGCACCTTACCGAAGACGGCTTCCAGCCTTTGTGGGCCGAGGTTGTAGGCGTGGTCGAGTCTACCCGAAACTACTCTCTCTCCGAGAATCCGCGCAGTGAGATCTACCTTCCGTTCGAGCAGAGCCCGCGGAGGCCGTATAGTTACACCGTGCGGACAAAGGGGGACCCATCAACGCTCGCCGGCCCAATTCGCCGATTGCTGTATAGGATGCAACCACACGCCGCCATGGGCAATATCCGTCCCATGAGAGAGTATGTGGAGCAAGCGCAGGCGCCCGTCGCGCTCACTGCGATGCTGGCTGGAGTCTTCGGCGCGCTAGCCCTGGCGCTGGCGGCAATCGGAATCTACGGAGTCATCGATTACTCCGTCTCGCGGCGCATGCATGAGATGGGCGTGCGCATGGCTCTCGGCGCCAACGGCTCCGACATCCTGCGGATGGTGATACGAGAAGGCCTGACACCGACTGTCGCGGGCATGACTCTGGGAGTTGCCGGCGCCCTGGCTGTCTCGCGTCAACTGCAAAGCTTCGTGTTTGGAATATCTTCCACCGATCCCCTGACCTATGCGCTGGCGATCGTTGTCATTCCATCCGCGGCGATGGTTGGATGCTGGCGGCCTGCGGCAAGGGCGGCGGCCGCCAATCCGGTGGATGCAATCCGCTCCGAATAACATGGTTTGGAATAAGACTTGGTTTTTGTATAGGAACTTCCGCCCTACATCCTCGTCTAATCTTCTAGCCGCGCGCGGCCACAAAAACCAGCGAGGAGCCATCCATGGAAACACTCATAGCCGACCTTAAACAAGCCTTCCGCATGTTCCGTCAAAGCCCCGGCTTCACCGCTACGGCGGTTTCCGCGCTGGCCCTGGGAATCGGCGCCAACACGGCCATCTTCTCGGTCATCAACACGGTCCTGCTGATGCCGCTGCCGTTTCCCGCGCCAGAGCGCATCGTGGTGCTGATGAACAGCTCCCCACAGGGCAGCGGGCCGGCTGCGTCCGTGCCGAAATACAACCTCTGGCGGCGGCAGACCAGCGTGCTGGAAGACATCGCCGCGTACGACACCGGTGGACCCGGGCTGAATCTCAGCGGCGGCGACCGCCCCGAACAGCTCAAGGGAATCCACGTCTCCTATGAATTCTTCCGTCTCTTCGGCGCCACGCCGGTTCTGGGCCGCACCTTCACCGCGGACGAAGACCGCCCCCGCGGCGGCCACCTCACCGTGCTCTCGAATGGACTCTGGCAGCGCCGCTTCGGCTCCGACCCCGCCATCATCGGCAAGACTCTCTCCATGGGCGGCGAACCCTACACGGTGATCGGCGTCCTGGGCCCCGATTTCGCCTTCGATCCGCCCGCGGATCTCTACCTCCCATTCCAGGCCGACCCCAATAGCACCAATCAGGGGCATTATTTCCGCGCGGCCGCCCGCCTCAAGCCGGGCGTCTCTTTGGGCTCCGCCAAGGCGGCTCTCAACCTGGCAGGCGAAGAGTTCCGGCGCATGTACCCGACTGCCATCGGTCCCAACAACAGCTTCACCGTGGAACCCATGCAGCAGCTTATGGTTCGCAATGTGCGCACCGCTCTCTATGTTTTGCTGGGCGCCGTCGCCTTCGTGCTGCTGATCGCCTGCGCCAATGTCGCCAACCTGCTGCTGGCGCGCGCCAATTCCCGCTCGCGCGAAATCGCCATCCGCTCCGCCATCGGCGCCGGACGCGGCCGCATCGTCCGCCAACTGCTCACGGAAAGCCTGCTGCTCTCAGTGACCGGCGGCATTGCCGGGCTCGCTATCGGTGTTTTGGGAGTGCGCGCTTTGCTGGCCGTAAATCCGGGCGACATCCCGCGCATCGGTCCGGAGGGCGCCGCCGTCACGCTCGATTGGCGCATCCTCTGCTTCACGCTTCTGCTGTCTGTTGCCACCGGAATTCTCTTCGGTCTGGTTCCCGCGCTGCATGCCTCGCGCGTCGACCTGAATTCGACCCTCAAGGAAACCGGCGCGCGCTCCGGTTCCGGCCTGCGCCAAAACAAGATGCGCGGGCTGCTGGTGGTCACCGAAATTGCGCTCGCCATGGTGCTGCTGGTGGGCGCCGGACTGCTCATCCGCACTTTCGCCGCGCTGCATCACGTGGACCCCGGCTTCGATGCCCACAACGTCCTCACCATGGAAACCGCGCTTACCGGAACCCGCTTCGACCACACCGCCGCTATCGACATCGTGACTCGCCAGATACTCGAACGCATCCAGGCGATACCGGGCGTGGAATGCGCCGCCGCCAGTTCCTACCTGCCGCTCGATGGCGGACTTGGCCTCGGCTTCATCATCGAAGGGCGCCCGCTTACCAAGGAACCCGAACACGGCGGCGCCGCGTGGAATTACGTTACGCCGCGCTTTTTCGACGTGTTCCGCATCCCCATCGTCGCCGGCCGCGCCTTCAATGAGCGCGACGACGCCGCGGGCCCTCCCGTGGTAATGATCAACCAGGCCATGGCCAAACGCTATTGGAAGAATGAAAACCCCATCGGCCAGCGGCTGATCATCGGGTCGGGCATGGGCCCCAACTTCGCGCAGGCCCCCCGGCAGATCATCGGCATTGTGGGCGATGCGCGCGATGGCGGTCTCAATAGCGATCCCGACTCGGAGACGTTCGTGCCACTGTCCCAGGTCCGCGATTCCTACATGGAGCTTAACAATACGTTCATGCCGCTGCGCTGGCTGGTGCGCACGCGAGTGGCGCCTTTCTCGCTGAACGCGCCCATCCAGCGGGCATTTCAGGATGCGGCCGATCTGCCGGTGGCGCACGTGCGCAGCATGGAGCAGATCGTGGCGCAATCCACCGCCGGCAATCAGTTTAATACGCTGCTGCTGGGCATTTTCGCCTTTTTCGCGATTCTGCTGGCGTCGATCGGCCTCTACGGTCTCATGGCTTATTCCGTGGAGCAGCGCACGCTGGAGTTCGGCATCCGCCTGGCGCTGGGCGCCGATTTCCCCCTGCTGCGAAACATGATCGTGCGCCAGGCGATGACGCTGGCCCTGATCGGCATCGGAATCGGACTCGCGGCCGCGTATGGGCTCACGCGCCTGATGGCGTCGCTGCTATTCGACGTCAAGCCGAACGATCCGGTGATTTTTGCGGCGGTAGCGGTTCTGCTGGGCGCCATCGCTTCGCTTGCCAGCTATATCCCCGCACGCCGCGCCCTTCGGATAGACCCGGTGGTGGCGCTGCGGTATCAGTAGGAGGGCAGTCGATCGTCCCGGTGTCACCCGCGAATGTTCCTGTTGCTTTAATTTAGCCAAATAGCTAAATTGAAAATAATGAAAGCCACGGCCAAGATTTTCCGCGCCCTTGCCGACCCCACCCGCCGTCAAATCCTGGAGGAGCTCAAACACGGCCCGCTCCCCGCCGGCGAAATCGCCAGCCGCTTCCCGGTCTCCGCGCCAACTATTTCCCGCCACCTCTCGCTCCTTGAGGCCGCCGGACTGGTCTCGTATCGCCGCCAAGCCAACCGCCTCATCTACGAGGCCGAAACTGAAAGCCTGGCCAGCGCCCTGAACGGCTTTCTCAGCGCCGTTTGCCCCACGCAGATCTTAGAAAGAAAACGGAGGAAGAAATGAAAATCGCCATTACCGGCGGAACCGGTTTCGTTGGACGCCACCTCGCCCAGCATCTGATTTCCCTTGGCCACCAGCCGATCCTCCTCGCCCGCGGACGCGACCTCCGTCACGCACCCGTCGCCCCGGTCATCCACACCGATCTCTCGGACCCCGGCTTACTCGCGGAAGCCATCCGCGGATGCGATGCCATCGCCCATTGCGCCGGAATCAATCGCGAAATCGGCTCGCAAACCTATCGGCGCATCCATGTTGAAGGCACACGCAACGTCATCGAAGCCGCCCGACTGGCCGGCATCCAGCGCCTTCTCATGCTCAGTTTCCTCCGCGCCCGTCCGGATTGCGGCTCGCCTTATCATGAATCGAAGTTTCAAGCTGAAGAGCTTTTGCGCCAATCCGGGCTGGACTACACCATTCTGAAAGCCGGCATGGTCTATGGCCGCGGCGACCACATGCTCGACCACTTGAGCCACACGCTCTTCACTCTATCCCTCTTCGCGACGGTCGGATTCCGTGAGCAGCCCATCCGCCCCGTCGCCGTCAATGACGTGACACGCATTATGGCGGCCGCACTCACGGCCGGACGCCTCTCGCGCCAAACCGTCTTCGTGCTCGGCCCCGAAACGCTCCTGCTCAGCGAAGCTGTCCGCCGCGTAGCCGCGACGCTGCATCGCCGCGTCTGGATACTCCCGGCGCCCGTCGTCTTCCATCGCATGCTGGCTGCCGTCTGTGAACGCACTATGGCGATCCCTCTGGTCGCACGCGCGCAAGTGCGGATGCTCGCGGAAGGATTCCTCGAAGCGGCCCCCGCCGCCGACGCTCTCCCGGACGACCTGAAGCCACAACTCCGATTCACCGCCAGCCAGATCTGCCAAGGTCTCCCCGATCCCGGCCCCTTCACTTGCGCAGACCTCCGCGTCCATGTGTGCCAGCACGGCCGTTGACCTTCGCGGCCATGCACCAACCGGATTGCAAGTCTAATTCCCGGTCGGCACTTTCTCCATATGGTCGATCACCAGCACTTCCGCCTGGCCCTTCTTCTGTTCCAGCTTGAGGCCGAGCTGCGACTGCAGCGCGCCGATGAGTGCGGGACGATACGGATCGAGCACCGCCGCCACGGGCGCTCCATCGGCGCCTGACGCAGCGGGCGCGTTGTTCTCCTCGAAAGACCACGAGACAACGAAATCGTATTTCGACTCTAATCCGGTCGCGTCAATGACGGGACTTTGCAACTGCCCGGCTAACATTCGAACCAGCCATGCCATTGTCTGATTGTCTGAGCGAATGCGCGCATGACCGGGTACAACTGCCATTGTCGTTCCTGCCGTAAGGATCGGAAAACCGTCCTTGTCCCGCTGGAGTTTCCCCGGCGGGCCATCATCCTCGGGCGCATCTTTTGGCACGGACTCGCGGAATTTCGGCCCGCTCTTGGCGAGCGTCAATTCGTACACCGGCATTACCTTCTTCTCGCGATGGACTACCAGCTTGAAACGGTCCGCAAGAAGATTCTGCAGCATGCTATGGAACGCGTCCTTCGCCGTGCCAGCAGGAATCTTGGCCGCGAAATCGAACCGCACGTTCTGCAGCCAATCCGGGCCCGCGTATTCGAACGGCTGCAGATCGTAAGCTTCCGACACGACCCAGGAGACCGGGCAGTTCCCACAAGTGTAGATACCGGGATCATTTGTTCCAGGACCGCCCTTCCTGTCTGCCCTCATTCCAAGTGGCCCCAGGGCGGTTGCCGGTTTGATCGACGCCACTTCAAAGGTTGGTTTCGGCGTCTGCCCTTGCGCCGCAAAGCACATCAGGGCGATCGGGATCAGTTCCGCAACCACGTTGCCTCCATGAGTGACCGGCATATGCTAAGAAACTAGCATAGCCGCGTTTGGCCGTCAACCGTCTATGCCGCGGACGGAATTCGGCGCAGGCGAATTCGGTTAGTTCTCCGTGGGCGTCTTTTCGATATGATCGACCACTAACATCTCGACCGGGCCTTTATGCCTTTCCAATTTAAGACCGAGACTCTCTTGGATGGCTGTGAAGAGAGGCGGCGCATCAACGTCCGCGGGATGGTCCTCCTGGGCGAATTCCAAGGCGAAATAGTAGTTGCCCGAGAGGCCGGTCTGGTCCAACACGGGAAGGCGCAGCACTCGTTGCAGGGCCTCCGTCAATTGAAGCATCGAGGCCCTGCGTCCCGTAATTGCGCCGACGCCGGCCTTCGGGATTGTGGCGACCACCTTGCCTTCGAGCTGGGCCGCGATGTCCCCCTGTTTCTGAAACCACTCCGGTAAGGCCGCGGGCTTCTCTTCGGCCTTGGCTTCCTTAAATTTCGGCCCGTTCTTCCCCACGGTCAGAGCGTAGCCCTCCACCTCTTTCGTCACGCGGTGCGCGGCCATTTTGAAGCGGTCCGCGAGGAGCGACTGAAACATCAGGCGAACCTGATCCTCGGTGGCGGCGGGCGCCATGGTCGCGTCGACGGCATAGATGCAATCGCTGCCCGGGAGCGGGCCGGAGATGCGCCAGTCCTGCAGGTGATAGGCGTATCCCACCAGATAATGGAGATCGGTGGTCCAGGTAACCCTCCCGCCGGTGCGCTGCGGGAAGACCTGGAGCCACGGCTGGTCGACCGGCTTGACGGAGGCCACGTCGAACGATAGAGGCGCCGCGGTTTGCGGCTGCGACCGGGCTTGGATGCGCGTCGGGTGCAACACGCCGACAGCGATCGGCCCGGCGACGGCGGCGATGGTCAACAGGGCCAGCAGGAGCTTCTTGCCGGGCTCGAGTTGTGGCGCGAGGCGCGGGGTCATGATGCTCTGAATGCGACGTTGGAGATCGGCGCCGGCGATGCCCGAGACGCACGCGAGCGGAGATTCGAAGCAGAATTCGCAGACCTTGAGGAGGCTCTCGGCGTAGATTTCGGGGTCGGCCCCGAGTTGGAGCACCTCTTCGTCGCAGGCGAGCTCGCGCTCATCGACCAGGCGGGCGCCGAGCCACCAGACCAGCGGGTGGAACCAGAAGAGGGATTCGACCAGCATGTGGACGGCGGCGGCGAGGTTATCGCGGCGGCGGATGTGGCAGAGCTCGTGAGCAAGCACGGCCTGCAATTGCGCGCCGGAGAGCCGCTCCTCGATGCCGGCCGGGAGCAGCAGGACGGGGCGGAAAATGCCGAAGACGCCGGGTTCGAGAGTGGAAGGCGACGCGAGAACCGCTATTCGTTTCTCACCGTGGCGCACGCACTTTTGCGTGCAGCGTTCACAATCGTGTGAACGCGCTTCGGTCCCTAACATTGGCGACGCGGCACGCGTGAGTGCATGCGCCAGTGCCTGCGCCACAACATCGGGAACCGGCGTCGCCCCATGCACAGCGGCCGCAACTCTTTTCCAGCGCCGGCGCCACCGGATGAGGATGGCTGCGGAGCCGAAGAGACAGAGCGCCCACGCGGCGTTCGGCAACCAATCGGGGCGGGCCGGCGCGGTGGCGGGCGATGTGGATGGCAACGTGGGCGCGACCGATTGGCGCAGCTCTGCGATTACGAATCTCAACTGCGGCGGCGGCACGGCGGGCGCGTTGCCCGGCGTGAACCGGCTGCTGAGCGAGACCAGCAGCGAGAACGGGATCAGAAACTTGACGGATGCCGCCATCCAGAGCGAGTGGCGCGTGCGAGCGCGATCGCGGCGAAACGCCAGCGCCAGCAGGCCAATGACAGCGGCGAAAAGGGTGGATTGCAGCAGATGGTTGGCGAGCGGAATCATTGCGGCTGCTCCTTTTTGGCCAATTGGCGGAGGGCCTTCTGAGCTTCCCGTATGTCGTCGGGGCTGAGCTTGCCGGATTCGATCAGGTGCGCCATCACCGGCTGCGAACGGCCGCCGAACAGGCGCAACAGATCGTCGAGAAATCTGCGCACGGTTGCGCCGCGCGTCACCACGGCTTCGAAGATGTGGGCGTTGGAAATCTTGCGAACCCGGCGCACGGCCCCCTTTGCTTCCAGGCGATAGATGGTGGTCTGGATGGTTGTATAAGCGGGCCGCTCGCGATCCGGGAAGGCTTCCAGGATTTCACGGATGGAAATCGAGCCGCGGTCCCAGAGGGCCTGCATAATCTGCAACTCAAGGTTAGTGAACCTGGCGTGGGCCATCTTGCAGTTTCCTATATCTGTGTGCGATCCTACTACAGATTTGTTAGACAGGCAAGAGGAATTTCGACGACGTAAACTTGCGCCGTTCCGGTGCGGTCGCTGGCGAAGACCACCTTGGTTTCGTCGGTGGACCACGAAGGGTGCGGGTGGCTCCACTGCGGGCCATATACGGTATCGGCGGCGTTCTCCATCCAGCTCAGCGTGTTCCGCGCTTGCGCGAAATCTTCGGCCGTCGCGTAGCGTGAGTGGCGCCATTGCGTGCCCTGGTTGCTTGATTCGCTCAGACAGAGTTGGCGCCGCGCGCCGGTTGCCACGTCGATGATTTGCAGGCCCTCATCCGGGTGATTGGTGTCGCAGAGCACGCGCCGGCCGCGGCGATCGGGTGCGATGTGCCAGGCGTTGTACTCCACAATGGTACGCATTTCGCGCGTGGTCCAGTCCATACGGCGCAAGGCGCGCGGCCAGACGGTGAACACCAGGTCGCCGGTCTCACCGAGAAAGGTTTCGTGAACCAGGAACTCATCGTTGCCGTGCTGGTAGAGGCATTCGAGGCCGCTGCCGTCGCGCCGGACGCGGTGCATCCGCGGGGCCGGGTCGCCCGCGAACTCAATCCATTCCGGTTCCAGTGGATGGAACTGCGGGTGAATTACGGTGCGCGGAAACGGGATGGTATGCCAGCCGGTTCCATCGAAGCGTCCGGCAACCAGGCCGCACAGGGTATCCGATTTGAACGCGGCGGTGAGCCACTCGCCATCGCGGCTGATGGAACATTCGCCTAACTGGGCGCCGTGATGATGGGTTACGCGGCGCTCGGCCCGAGTGTGCCGGTGGATGGCCCACAAGCCGCCGCCGCGGGTGAAGACCAGCGTCTCGCCATCGGGATGCAGCGCCGCCGAAAAGGGGTGGATCGCCTCGCCACTGGTGATCTGCCGCGGTGTGCCAAAATCGACCCCTGAATCGAGCCCCGTATCAAGTGACGCCTCGAACAACTGGGCCGAACCCGTCCGGTACGACGTGAAGAATACCTCACGGCCGCCCGGAAAAAACGAGCTTTGCAAAAAGTAGGTGGGATGGTTGATGGCGGGCCCCTCGGTCACCTGCCAGACTTGCGCGCCGGTGGCGCGGTCCTTGTGGGCGATCATCCGCGCCCCAGGTACAAGTCGCGGCCTTTGGCGAGCGCCGCGATTTTACGGTCGGCCACGGAGCGTTTCAGCATCCAGAAGCCGCAGTCGGGATGAATCCAGCTCACGCGGCCGCGGCCCAGCACGCTTTCGGCGCGCTGCAGAGCGCCGGCGATCTCATCGGGCGTCTCCACGTGGTTGACCTTCACATCCACCACGCCAACGCCCAGGCGAATGCGCGGGTCGACATCCTTTAGCGCTTCGAGATCGGCAGCGGAACGGTGCGCCATCTCCAGCACCAGGTGGTCTACGTGCAGCCGGTTCAGGAAATCGATGAGCGCCCGCCACTCGCCTGTTTGGATGGTTTGGCCGCCGTAGTTGCCGAAGCAGAGGTGCACGGCGCGCAGTCCGGCGAAGGCATCGAGCACGCGATTGATGGCTGCCGCGGCGATGGTGCCATCCGGCGGGTTGCCGGGGATATTGGCTTCGTCCACCTGCAGGCAAGTACACGGAAGCCCGGCTACCTGCTGCGCCAACACGCCGGCCACGGCCATCAACAACTCTTCGAAGCCGCCGTAATGCCGGTCGAGCAGGGTGCGCGCCAGCATGTAGGGACTGGTGACGGTGAACTTGAACGGCCCCTCCGCGACGCCGGCGGCCAGTTGGCAATCGGCCAGCAGGTTGAGCGAGCCCTCGCCCAGTTCCGCTTCCACCACGCCCGCGGCCTTGCGGCGGAATCGCATGCTGCCGGTGCGCGCGAAGGCTTCGTGATCGCTGCGGCCTACCTGGGCGCGGACGCCCGCCATGGGGCGGATGAAGTACTCGATCATCCCGTTGGTATCGGGATGGTTGACGTCGAACCGGTAGAGTTCGCCATCGGTAGGCAGATCGATTCCGGCCTGGCGCTGGATGTCGAAGACGACGCGCGTGGCGTCCAGACGCGCCTGCTCACTGGGCAGCGCCGCCAGCCAGTCCGGCAGCGGGTAGGAGCCGACGGTGGTGGTGAGGATGGAAGGTTCAGACGACATTGGGTGGATTCAGAGTGAGAGCCACGCGATGGTGGCGCTTTTCATTTCACGCGACTCAGCAGACAACCCAGCACACAACCTGGATGTTTTGCAATATTATACTCTAAGCGAGATCTTATGCAGAGACATCGAAAAATCGGTCTTTCCCTGGCGATATTGTCGGCCATACCCATGTTCGCCCAGACTCAAAACCTGACGCCCGCCGCAATCGCCGCGCGGGCCAAAGCGCAGAATGTGCCCGAAATCCCCTACGAGTCGGTCCCGAACCTGCTGAAGCTTCCGGCGAATCTCTACCTTGGCGAAGGCATCGGCGTGGCGACGAATTCCAAGGGACACATCTTTGTCTACACGCGCAGCCAGCGGACGCGGCTCTTTGAATTCGACCCGCGTGGAAACTACATCCGCGAGATCGGCGAGGGCCTGTATGGCTTCGTGTTCGCGCACGCCGTGAGGGTGGATTCGCAGGATAACATCTGGGCCGTCGACGAGGGCGCGAATATGGTCATCAAGTTCAACCCCGAAGGCCGGGTGGTGATGACGCTCGGCAGAAGGCCCGAACCCACCGATGCGTTGGCCGTGGCTCCGCCGGCGGGGCCCGCGGCCAATCCGGGGAAGTACATTTTCGATCGCCCGACCGATGTGGGCTGGGACGCGGCGGGCAACATATTTGTGTCCGACGGCTACGGCAACTCGCGCGTGGTGAAGTACGACAAGAACGGCAAATTTATCGCCACCGTGGGTTCGAAGGGTTCCGAGCCGGGGCAGTTCAATCTTCCACACACGCTCGCGGTCGATGCCAAGGGCAACGTGTATGTGGGTGACCGGAGCAATCGCCGGATCCAGGTGTTCGATGACGACCTGACCTTCAAAGCCATCTACGATAATGTGGGCGCGCCTTGGGAGGTGTGCGTCTCTCCGGGACCGCACCAGTATCTCTACTCGTCCAACTCATACCCGGACGGGAACGATTCTACACTCTCTACTGTCACTGGAGAGATCTATAAGATGGAGCTCGATGGCACGATTGTGGGAAAGTTCGGGAAAGCGGGCAAGCAGTTAGGCGAGTTCAGCGGGTTGCATGAGATAGATTGCCGCAACCCCGACGAGCTCTACATTTCGGAAATCCAATTGTGGCGCGTGCAGAAAGTCATTCTGCACCCGAGCGGGAAATAGGAGCTTCCATGCAGAAATCAATTTGCGTTTCGCTTGCGCTACTGACCGGCAGCGCGCTCTTTGCGCAAGCTCCGGAGATACCTTTCGACGCGGCTGTCAGTCTGCTGAAACTGCCGGCGAATCTATATCTTGGCGAGGCGGCCGGCGTAGCTACGAATTCCAAGGGGAACATCCTGGTTTACACGCGCACTGGAGAAGATGCGACGATGGGCGGTTCGCGCTTCTTCACGCACGGCGGCTCGCGTCTCTTCGAGTTCG
>JBEKNN010000006.1:0-80883 GCA_049522755.1 Bryobacteraceae bacterium
GCGCCGCTGGGCGAATTCCACCACGCCGCGGAAACGGCGGTCGCCGAAATCCATCCGGGACTCGGGATCGATTTCACGGTGCTAACGACCCAGATCAAAGAATCGCTGATGCGCGACCGGTTGATGGCGGCGCTGGCTGGGGCGTTCGGACTTTTGGCGGGTTCGCTGGCGGTGCTGGGGTTGTATGGCGTAATCGCATATATGGTTGCGCGGAGGCGAAACGAGATTGGCGTGCGAGTGGCGCTGGGCGCGAGCCGCGGGCAGGTGATAGGGCTGGTGTTGCGGGAGGCGGCTCTGTTGCTCGCGTTGGGGCTCACGGTGGGCCTGGGGTTGGCGGCGTGGGCCGGCCAGGCGGCGGCGTCGCTGGTTTATGGACTGCAACCGCGAGACCCGGTGACGCTGGGCGGGGCGGCGGCGCTGTTGGCGAGTGTGGCGCTGTTGGCGAGCTATGGACCGGCGCGGAAGGCGTCGCGCCTGGAACCTATGGACGCATTGCGGGACGAGTAGCGACGCTTCTCGCGTGCATCGCGCGCCTGCGCCACGGGGCGGACGGCCCGGTGCCTTTGGGTGAAGCGCTGGCGCGACCGGCGGGCGGTGAATCCGCTCCACAGCGTCATTTCTCGAAGCGATGGAAGAAGCTCGATTCGACGTAGTGAGGGCGGGCGGCATTATTGGCCACGCGCCGCGCGAGATCGCCGAGGAATGCGTCGAACTGCGCCGCGGCTGCGGTGTCCACGGGCTGCGATAGATTGTCCTGCATCGAGTGGTAGCGCTGCGCGAGCCATTGCCGCCATGCCTTATATTCTGGCGAATCCGCGGTCCATCCGAACTTCATCGCCAGGGCGGGAACGCCGGCCAGCACAAAGCTGTATTGATCGGTGCGGATGAAGGAATTGCGGTCGGGTTCGGGGTCCACGGCGATTTCGATATGGTGTTCGGCGCCCACGGCGCGGGCGTCTACGGCGAGCGTCGATTCCACCAGTCCCTGAACGTGCAGCTTCTTGAGAGGGAAGATGGGCATGAACATGTCGAGGTTGAAATCGGCGACGATGTCCGTTTCCGGCACGGTGGGGCGCCCGGCGAAATAGCGGGAGCCCAGCAATCCCTTTTCCTCGCCGGTAAATATGACGAAGAGCATCGAGCGTTTCGGCCGCTCGTGGTTTTGACTGAAGCTCCGGGCGATTTCGAGCACTGAGGCGACGCCGGAAGCGTCGTCCATGGCTCCTGCGAAAACGGTTCTGCCCTCCGTCTGCGCGCCCGTTCCCAGGTGGTCCAGGTGCGCGGAAACCAGAACGTACTCATGCTTCAAGGCGGCGTCCGACCCTTCGAGTTTAGCCACGATATTGGGCGACTCGACGACAGTGTTCTCGGTGATGACGGACGCGGTGAGGCTCTTCTTCAGATCGAAGCGCGGCAGCGGCTTTTGCGCGTCGGCCAGAGCCAGCAGTTCGGCAAAAGTGTGACCGGTTCCGGCGAACAACTTTTCGGCTTCGGCGGGGTTGAAGGTCGCCGAGAACATGGTGCGGTGCAGGCTGGCAAGCGCGGGATGACGGGCTGCAACTGCGGCGTCCTGCGGATCGGCCGCTAACCTCATGCCCGGCTGCGATGCGTTGGCGGCCACGCGATCCCAGGGGAAATCCATCGACTTGGGTGTGGGAATGGTAATGGAGCCTACCGCGCCGGCGTCGGCGAGAGCTTTTTCCAGCGGGGCGGTGCGGGCGAAGGATTTCAGGGCCGCGGGCAGATCGGCCGGTCCTCCGTTGATCAGCACGACGATCTTTCCTTTGAGAGACGCGTTGGGCATTTCGGGCGAATCGAAATCGTCGTACTTCACTTCGGGCAGATGGAGACCGTAGCCGATGAAGACCAGAGGCGCGGTAATCGACTTCGGCTGGACCCCGCGAGAGCCCAGGATGGCGTCGCGCCCCAGCGTCAGGGGTTCTTTGCGGCCTTCGACCAGCAAGGTCATGGATGACTTGTCGGCAAGCACGCGCGTCACGTCGAATTTTACGGGCTGATAGTAACCGTTGACGCCGGCCGGCTGGAGACCCGCGGCGTCGAATTGCGAAACGACATATTTGGCGGCGCGCAGGTAGCCCTCGGAGCCGGTGAGGCGCCCCTGCATGCTGTCGTCGGCGAGCGCCTTGACGTGCGCCCACCAAGCCTGCCCCGCCGCCTGGTCGGCCGGAGTGACAGGGCGACCTTGAGCCAGCAAATGAAGTGTAAATCCACTTAGAACGACTACCACTGCTGCGATGAAACCCGTGCGGCTGATGCGACTCATAGCGTTACCCCAATCCGATGGCTTAAGCGGCAGGAATGTCTCTGATGATAGCGCGGCTGGCGACTTCGAAAGAGGGAACTGGCGCGGCGGCCGTCCGCGGGCAGCGCGATTTATAGTGCCGAGCTTCCGGCCCCGGGATAGTTCGAGGGGTCTGCCGGCGGCATCCCTGAAACCGTGCTGTTCCGTTTCAAGGTATTCTTCAAGCGTTTTTTGCGCCTGCCAGCCCATGGGTTGAGCCGTGCCACACTGGGCCATTCATAACAAGAAAGTGCCGCTATGCCGGTTCCAGCTTTTTCAGCTTCATCCGGTCGCGGCGCACTTGCGCAAGGTCGTACTGTGCCTGTTGCATAAGCCAGCCTTCTTCGGGGCCGCCGAAAACCTTCGACAGGCGCACGGCCATTTCAGGCGATATGCCGCGCTTCGCGTTGACGAGTTCCGAAAGCGTGTTGCGCGTGACGCCAAGGGCGGCGGCGGCGTCCGTGATGCTCAAGCCTAAAGGCTCGATGCACTGACGGAAAACGACGCCTCCGGGATGCGGTGGATTTTTCATGGTAATGGCTCGGTTCCTTTCAGTGGTAATCGGCATAATCTAAGCTACGTCCGTTGCGCCATCATCGAAACGGAAATCACCCGCCAGTTGGCCCGGTTGGGGCGGCATGAAGGGTCGCCAGAATATCCCGCAGTTTCTCGGCATGTTCGGGGTTTACGCCGCTTGGGTCGTCCTGTTCAAACAGCCGTTTCAGTCCCTTGTGGCGGAGTGTCTTTATCACCTTGAACCGTAACCCGCCACGTGTCGCATGTCAAGAGTAATGGTCGCAGGATTGCTTTCGCCGTGTGGGTCGATTGGTTCTCGTTGCTGGCGTCCGTGCGGCTCTGCTGCACGGGGGGCTTACACTTATGTTATTCGGCGCCAGTCTTGCGCCCCGTGCCAGAAGTGCAGGATTTCAACAATTTCTTCGGTAGAACGAGACACGACGACGTAGGGCGAGCTGACCAGTTCGCGGGTTCCCTTTACCTCTCCGGGTCGGCCAAGGCCGGGGAAGGTTGCCAGTTGTTCCATACGGTCGATAACCGCTTAAGCGACATTCCGGCCAGCGGTGGGATTGTCTTGCTGGATGTGTTTAACAGCGGCTTCCAATTGGTCGGCGGCTTCGGTCGTCCACCGAATGAGCCTCACGATTGAAATAGCCTGTCGATACGGTTAACCACGCCTTTGCGCTCTACAAGCTCGCCACGGTCGGCTTGCTCGATGCCTCTTTGCACTCCTGCGATAAAGCGGTTCTGATTTTCGAGCATGCGTGCAACAGTGTCTTTCACCAGTTGCTCGGCGTCCTTGCCATTGGCAAGGGCCACTTGCTGGAGCCGCGTCTCAACGTCGGGCGAGAAATGTACTTCCATGCCTTTCAAGGTACGCGAAAACCGGGGGTGAGGCAACACGGGCAAGGAATGCGCGGGCAGGGCAGGGGAGTATTTCCCAATTACCCGGGGGGCTCAGGGGTGAGACGATCATGCTAATTTCCGCTCACCGCGATTGTCACTCCGCCCTGGCTTGCGGAGCTGCCTACCTGCACGATCAAGGATGCATTACCGGCCGGCAGTCCGCTCGGCACAACCGCATTTATTTGTATGATGCCGGCCACGGTTCCCTGCGATGCGCCTGCATATTTAATGGCGGCGTTCTGCCCGCCGATGGCAGCACTGACGGACAGCACCGGGATCGGCAGTGGCGCGGTCGCGAGCTGGCCATTCTGGCCGGCCGGGTCGGTCTGGCCGGCGCCGGTGATGAATAGGGTCACAATCTGTCCGGAGCTCGCCGGATGCGCGGAGCCGTTCACCGAATTATCCTGATTGATGGCGGCCGCCTGACCTTGGCCGGAACTGTTCGCCGTGAAGACGGCGGTGGCCGATGGGGCCACATTCACCGCGACCGGCGCAGTGCTCTGGTTCTGGTTCAGAACGAATACCTGCGCGGTGGATCCGCTCAACGAAAACGGAACGATGGCCGATACCTGGTTCGGCGAAGCGTAGAGCACCGGCGCCGGGACGCCGTCGACGTAGACGCTGGTTCCAGCGAGGCTGGTGCTCACGGAGCCCGCGGCGTTGAGCTGGTAAGTAGTGAGCGCGCTGGGGCCGATGTTCGAGCCGTAGATCACCAGCACCTCGCCGGGCGCGATGGCGCCGGTCTGGTTGCTGGCGCCATTGGTCACGGCCGAAATCGAGAGACCCGTGCCGGTAAACACCAGCTTGCGAACCGCGTTATTGCCGGCGTCGGCGATGAATATGTCGCCGGTGGAATCCACCGCCAGACCGTTGGCGCCGTTCAATGTGGCAGCGGTGGCCAGACCTCCATCGCCCGTATAGCCGCTCACGCCGCTGCCCGCTATGGTGGTGATGATTCCGCTGGCGAAGACCTTACGGACGCGCGCCCCGGAATCGGCGATATAGAGATTGGCTGCGCTATCCACCACGATGCCCGTTGGGCTGCCAAACTCGGCGCTAATGGCTGGGCCTCCATCGCCCGAATATCCATCGATGCCGTTGCCGGCAATGGTGGAAATGGTTCCGCTGACGGTCACCCCGCGGATTACGCCGTTAAGCGTATCGGATATATATAGATTGCCGGAAGCATCCACGGCTACGCCCTGCGGTCCATTGAGCATGGCGGCGGTGGCGGGGCCAGTATCGCCCGAATAACCTTGCGAGCCATTACCAGCGACTGTGGTGATGATTCCGCCGGGGGAAACTTTGCGGACGACGCTGGCGCTCACGTCGGTAATATAGAGATTGCCCGATTTGTCCAATGCCAGGCCGACGGGCGTATTCAACTGCGCGCTGGTAGCGGCGGCGCCATCTCCCGCGTAGCCCTTCGTGCCGCTGCCGGCCACGGTGGTGATGGTCCCGCCGGAAATCTTGCGCACGCGCGCGTTGGCGGTGTCGGAGACATAGACATTGCCCGACGCATCCACCGCCAAGCCTTGCGGCGCGCTGAGCTGAGCCGCAGTGGCGGCGCCGCCGTCGCCGCCGAAACCGGCGGAGCCGTTGCCGGCGATGGTCCCGATGATGCCAGCGGCCGAGATCTGGCGCACCACGTTGTTGTCCGTGTCGGCTATGTATACATTGCCGGAAGCGTCCACTGCCAAAGCTTCGGGGGCGTTCAACTGTGCGCCCGTGGCGGGGCCGCCGTCGCCCGAGTAACTAAACACGCCGCTGCCGGCGATGGTGGAAATGGTAGTGCCAGTGACCTTGCGCAGGCGGTTGTTCAGCGAATCGGCGATATAGAGATTTCCGGAGGGGTCGATGGCGAGGCCGGTGTTCAGATGCAACATGGCGCCGGTGGCCGGGCCGCCGTCGCCGGAGAAGCCTAAGTTTCCATTGCCTACGACGGTGTTGATGTCGCCGGTGGAGATGGTAATCTCGCGGACGCGGCCGTCTTCCGGCTCGGTGAAGTATACGTTGCCGCTGCTATCGAGGGCGATGGCGAACGGCTCGATCAATCCGGCGACGTTGGCCAGGCCGCCGTCTCCCGCGTAGCCGATGGAGCCATCGCCGGCGATGAAATTGATAATGCCGGTGCTGATGGTGATTTCGCGGATGTACGCATTCCCCGTGTCGGCGATATAGACGTTGCCGGAAGAATCGAGAGCCACGTCTTCGGGGCTGTGCAATTCGGCGGTGGTAGCCAGATATCCATCGCCGAGGTAACTCGGCAGGCCGTCGCCGGCGATAGTGTTGATAATGCCGTTGGTGGTGATCTCGCGAATGGTGTTATCGCCGGTGTCGGCGATGTAGAGGTCCCCCGAGGAATCGAGAGCCAGACCGCCGGGCAGGTGCAGGAAGGCCTGATTGGCGGGGCCGCCATCGCCGAAATTCTGCACGCTGCCGATTTGTCCGGTGCCGGCGAAGGTGTTGATGATGCCATTCGGGGTGACGATGCGGACGCGGTTGTTGTTGGTATCGGAAATGTAGATGTTGCCGGACTTATCCACCGCAATGCCTTGCGGCGCGTTGAGCTGTGCGTTGGTTGCCGGGCCGCCGTCGCCGGAAAAGCCCGGGCGCGAGTTGCCGGCCACCAATGAGAGCGTGGTCCCGCTCATTTTGTAGACGCAGTTGCCGGTGCTGAAATAGACGTTGCCGGCGGAATCGAGCGCCACCCGCCGCGGTTGCCCGATGGAGATGGCGGTGGCGTTTACGGGCGTGGCGAAAGGCGCGCCGCCGGCGATGGTGGAAATGGAATATTGCTGGGCGAGCGCCATGGGCGCGGCGGCCAGCAGGGCAAGGCTAACCAGATGTGCTGCCGGTTTCAACATGTATGAATCCAATCGTGTAGGTAAGGAATTAGGACCATTCTGAGTTTAAATCGCTTCCTCAAAAGCCGGGAAAGAATCGCTGCAATCACCGGGTCGACAGACGAAAGCGTCCGTCCCACGTTGGCGCAATGCCTGCGGCGGGCGTGGGTCACTGGATGGCTTCCGCGATGGCTTCTAGAGCCGCCGAGCACGCCGCGCGGTCCACATCGTAGTGCGTCACGGCGCGCATTTGCCGCTCGTTGATGCCATTCATGAGCACGCTACGCCGCTTCAACCGCGCACTGATTTCCGCGGGCGCGAGGCCCGTGCCGCTAACGTCAAAGACCACGATATTCGTTGCGGTGTTCTCCGGTGCAATTTGAATGCCGGGAATGCGGGCGAGCCCCTCGGAGAGAAATTTCGCATTCGCGTGGTCGTCGCCGAGGCGCTTGGGCATCTCTTCGAGCGCGATCAGGCAGGCCGCCGCAAGCACGCCCACTTGACGCATGCCGCCGCCCAGCCGTTTGCGATAGAGGCGGCCCTTGGCGATCAGTTCCGCCGGACCGCACAACATGGAGCCCGCGGGGGCGCCCAATCCCTTCGAAAGACAGAACATTACTGTGTCCACGGGAGCAACAATGTCACGCACCGGCACACCGGTGGCGGCGGACGCATTGAAGACGCGGGCGCCATCCATGTGGACGCGGATGCCGCGTTGGTGCGCGCCATCGGCGATTTCCCGAATGGCCGCCAACTGGTAGACGGTGCCGCCGTGCATGTTGTGCGTATTCTCGATGGCGACCAGGCCGGTGGGCGCCCAAAACGGGCTGGGGCCCCGGATGACGCGGCGGATTTCATCCCAGGAAAGGATGCCGTTTTCGGTCTGGATGGCGCGCACTACGCACCCGGAAAACCATGCCACCATGCCCAATTCCCAATCGAGAATGTGCGCGCGCGAATCGGCGATCACTTCCTGCCCATGCTCGGTGAGCAGCTTGATGGCGATGGCGTTGCCCATGGTGCCGGTGGGGACGAACAGCGCGGCCTCTTTGCCGGCGATCTCGGCCGCGCGCCGCTCCAGATGGTTGACAGTGGGGTCCTCGCCGTAAACGTCGTCGCCCACTTCGGCCTCCATCATGGCGCGGCGCATTGCGGGCGTAGGCTTGGTGACGGTATCGCTGCGGAGATCGATCATGCGGTGAGAAACTCCTGGAACACTTCGTTGGAAAGCATCACGCCGCGGCTCGTGAGGCGCAGAATGCCGCCGGCGGTTTCGAGCAGGCCGGATTCGATGAAGCGGTGGATGGGGCCGGCGAATTGGACCCACTCTTCGGGCGCGGGACGGATGCCTTCGGTGAGGCGCAGGCCGACGAAGAAGCGCTCTTCGGTAAGCGCGGCCTCGATGGCGCGGGGACGGGCGGACGGGCCGGCGCCCGGCCTAATCCCACTGGAAAGCGGGATCGCAGGCTGGATAGCCTGCCCCACAGTTACAAAAGGCTGGAGATAGTCCTCGATGGTGGCGGGGTTTTGGCTGCGCATGCAGCCGTCGAAGGAGTGCGCATCGGCGCCGAAGCCTACGTAGGACTCGAGCTTCCAGTATTTCAGGTTGTGGCGCGATTCAAAACCGGGGCGCGCAAAGTTCGAAATCTCGTAGCGCGCGATTCCCATGGCCCCGAGGCGTTCGACGGCCATTTCGTAGAACGCGGCGGTTTGATCGTCATCGGGCGTCTCGCCGGCGCCGTAGCGGGAGCCGCCGCGCAGCATCTCGCTGCCCAGGCGGCTCTGTTCGTCGACTTCGAGCATGTAGATCGAGACGTGCGGCGGCTGCAGGCGCTCGACCCAGGCGAGCGATTCGCGCCATGTGGCTTCGGTCTGGCCGGAAAGGCCCGCGATGAGGTCGAGATTGTAGTTGTCGATCCCGGCTGCGGCCAGCGTGCGGACGTCATCGGCGACTGTCTGCGCGGTGTGCTTGCGCCCGCTGCGTCGAAGTTCCAGTTCGACGAACGACTGCACGCCTAGGCTCACGCGATGGATGCCGCAACGGGCCCAGGCGCGGGCCTTTTCGGACGTAATTGTGCCCGGCGCGGCTTCGAGCGTGGCTTCGATCCAGGGCTCGCCAGGGATGGCCGCGAGCAGGGATTGCAGGGCATCCGGCGCGATCTGGCTGGGCGTGCCGCCGCCGAGGTAGACGGTTTCGGGCCGCCATCGCCAGGCGTGCGCGCGCACTTCGGCTTCGAGTGCGGCGAGGTAGCGCGCTTCGAGGGGGCGGGGAAAGACGCCCGAGGCGAAATTGCAGTAAGTACACTTCTGCGCGCAGAAAGGGTACGAGAGGTAAACTCCAGGCATTCTTCTGATTGTAGCGGGCGCGGCGGCTGACATTATCGACAAAACCGGGATCGCGGGAATGTTCGACATCCATTTCGATACCCGCCCGGCGGCGCCCCCGGCCGACGCCACGCCCGGGGTAAGCGATCCTGCGGAACCGAGCTGTCCTACTGCCGCGGAACTGGCAGGCGAGCGTGCGGCGCGCTTCGCCCAATTCCAAAACGCATTACCGAAGCTCGGGCTGAAGCTGGAGCCGGCCAAGGGGCCTGGCGTATTCCTTGTCATCGACCATGTGGAGAAGCCCTCGGGGAACTGACCCGACCCACGCCGCTCAGTCGGCCAACTCCACCGTGTACTCTTCGATTACCGGGTTCGCCAGCACTTCGTGCGCGATGGTCTCCAGGTCCTTGAGCGCCTGCTCGCGGGTGGCGCCATCGGCAATGGCGATCTCAAAGAGCTTGCCTTGGCGAACGTCCGCGATGGCCGCGTAGCCGAGACTATGCAGGGCGGCGAGGATCGCCTGCCCCTGCGGATCGAGAACCGTGGTCTTCGGGGAAACAAAAACGCGAGCTTTCATGCCGGAAGCACGATTATCGCATGGCTACTGCGGCCGCCGGGTGGCTGCGGTCTGCGTGGAAAGCACTCCCTTACGGTCGTGGCTCCGATCGGAGCATCCGCTACAGCGCTGCGATCTCCGCATAGACCGGCTTCAGCGCCCCGTACAGCCCCGCATACACGCGATGCGCCTTCGCATAGAACGCCGCATCGCCATCGGGCGAAACCGAATCCGTCTCGCAAATCACCGCGCGGCAGGCTTCCTGCACGCTGCCGAACTCGCCGCTGCCCACCATAGCCAGCAGCGCCGCGCCGTATGCCGAACCTTCCTGCGTCTCCAGCGTCACCACGCGCTTGTTCAAAATGCTTGCCAGCAGTTGACGCCAGAACGCGCTCTTCGCGCCGCCGCCGGAAGCGCGCACCGAGTTCACTTCCACGCCGAGCGCTTCCACCAGGTCGAGACAATCGCGCTGGCTGTAGGAGACGCCCTCAATCACGGCGCGGATCAGATCGGCGCGCGTAGCGCTGGCGGTCAAACCAATCCATCCGCCGCGCGCCAGGGCGTCGAGATGCGGCGTGCGCTCGCCCATCAAATACGGCAGCCAGAACAGCCCTTGCGCACCAGCCGCGGCATGCGACGCCTCCGCCGTGAGCGAGTCGTAATCGGCGCCCGGCGCAAGCTGGTTGCGGAACCACTGCAGGCTAAGGCCCGCGCCCTGGGTCACGCCCATCACGTGCCATTTGCCGCGCACTGCGTGGCAGAACGTATGCACGCGGCCGCCCGGATCGTACGCTACGTTTTCCATGTGCGCGAAGACCACGCCCGAAGTACCGATGGTGCACGAGACGATGCCCGGCTCCACGATTCCGTTGCCCACGGCGCTCGCCGCCTGGTCTCCGGCCCCGCCTACCACGGGCGTACCCGCGGACAGGCCGGTGAGCTCCGCGATCTCAGCTGTGATGGTTCCGGTCGGGTCGCTCGATTCGCGGCATACCGGAAGAATCGCGCGGTCGAGGCCCAATCCATCCACCATTTCAAACGACCAGCGCCGGTTTACCACATCGAACAGCGCGGTGCCCGATGCGTCCGAAACCTCCGAGGCATACTCGCCGGTGAGCCGGTAGCGGACGTAATCTTTCGGCAACAGCACCTGGCGGACACGCTCGAAATTCCGCGGCTCATGGTCGCGAACCCAGAGCAGTTTGGGCAGTGTGAAGCCGGTGAGCACCGGGTTGGCGATGTAGCGCAGCACGTTCTCGCGGCCCAGCTTGGCGTGTACCGCGTCCACCTGCGCCTGCGAGCGCTGGTCGCACCAGATCAACGCCGGACGGATGACGCTGCCAGCGTGGTCCAGCATGACCAGGCCATGCATCTGGCCGGAGAGCCCGATGGCCTTCACGTCACTGCCGGAGACGCCCGCGGCTGCCAGCGCGCCGCGCACGGCCGTCACCGCCGCATCCCACCAATTCTCAGGACGCTGCTCAGCCCACAGCGGACGCTCCATGCGCATCTCCTCATGCGCCGCCGTATAGCCGGCGCGCACGCGCCCTTCGGAGTCCACTAACAGCGCGCGGGAGCCGCCGGTTCCGATATCGATGCCGAGCCACATAGTGTCTTATTCTACTTTGCGGTGATCGGCGGGCGGACACCTTGGTCCGCGCATATCCGTTAAAATAAGACCCGCCCACAATGAGGCGCGTGTATGCAAGCACCACACATATCGCAGACCCGCCGTTTGGGAAGCTTCGCGCGTTGAGCGGGCGATTGTTTTTTAGCCTGCCTCGGCCACTTGTACGACATGGCGCTTAGACGGCCGAGTGGCATGCGAGCCAGTTTCCGGTAAGCCCACCTATCATTCCGAATCGTCGTGGTCGTTGTTTCCGCGGACTTCAAGGCTCCGGACGCACCCCGGCCGCTGGAGTTGAAAGAGCCAATGGCGCTAGTATAGGGACCGAATACGCAGCTACGGCTATGGCACTTGCTGACGAAATCCGGACGGCGTTTCAGCCGCTGATCGGCTTACAGTGGGCACTTGCCCGTCACTCCGGTATCACGGTCTTTCACTTCGGTGAAGTTCGACCCGCGCCGGGCGGTGGCACGGTGGGGCAGTTCGCCCTGCACATTCAGTGTCCTTGGCGAGTCGTTACACCCGACCGCATCGTCACCGGCTCACCGGATTACTGGTACCCCGCAGACGAGAGTCTCGATTGGGACGAATGGGAAAAAGATCGGACAACTCGGCGCAGTTCGTCAGCCCCGCCCAGTCTGCAGGAAAAGCGCCTATTGGACTTATTCTGCGGCTACGACCCTGATACTGGAGCGTGCGTAAACATAACTGAACGCCTGGTGGTTGAGGCCGTTGGCGCGGACAACTATGGTGGAGTACAAATCGAATTCAGCGGTGACTGTTCCCTTCAGCTTTTTCCAGCGAGCACCTGCGAATCGAGTCATGGGGAGAACTGGCGGCTGTTTGAACCGGGAAGCGACGCAGATCATTTCGTTGCCATGCCCAATGGGGCACTGGAGCGAGTTGGGCAGTCCTCTGCTGGCGACACCGAATGAGCCGCATCGGAAGTTGTGGCCGATAGACGGGGTTTCCGGAAACCACACGGCGACGTTCGGACTTTCGAGGCCCCTGCCGCGCTGTAGCAGGCCGCTCCGATTACGCGCCCGGGCTTGTTGGCGCCACCCGCGGTTCCACCCAGGGAAGATACGCGGCGCCGAAGAGGCCCGCTTCATTACCCAGCGTGGCTTGGATGATGCGCGTGCTGCCCTCCGCGGCGCGGAAACTGTAGGAGCGCTGCGTCACCGTGCGCAGCATAGGTGGCGCAAACAGGTCCCAGGCGGGCAGCATGCCGCCGCTCAACAGGTAAAGCGGAAAGTTGAAGGTGTTGACCAGGGTGGCCAGCAGGATGCCCAACGATTCGCCCATTACGCGAAAGACCTCGCGCGCCTTTTGCGCCCGCTGGTCGGCGCCCTGAGCGATGTCGTAGACTTCCTTGGAGCTCAGGTCGTGCCCCAGCTGCAGCAGCCGCGCCATGGCGCTCACGGCCGTCGCCGAGCTGTATTTTTCCACGCATCCCTGGCTGCCGCAGCCGCACGGGGCGCCGTTGGGCACCACCGTGATGTGTCCCAATTCGCCGGCCATGCCGAGATAGCCGCGCAGAATGCGGCCGCCGCTGATGATGCCGCCGCCGATGCCCGTGCCCAGCGTCAGCAGCACCAGGTCGTCGGTCTCGCGGCCGGCGCCCATCCATTTTTCGCCCAGCGCCGCGGCGTTGGCGTCGTTTTCCAGAATCACCACCGCGCCCAATCGCTTCTCCAGCGCATCGCGCATGGCGAAGTTTTCCAGAAACGGCAGGTTGTTGGCGTTCCTGACAATGCCCTCTTTAAACTGAATGAAGCCGGGCACGCCGATACCGATTCCGGCCAGTTCCGCGGTACCGTGCCGCTCGCGCAGCGCCGACATCGCCGCCACGATATCCGCCAAAACCGCGTCGCGGCCCTCCGAAAAATTTGTACTTCCGCCGATCTTTTCGAGCAGCTTGCCAGTACTATCGATAGCGGCCGCGCGCAGGTTGGTACCACCCAAATCGACGCCGATAGAGTATCCGGTCATAGGCAAACGGATGATAACATGCGTCGCCGGTGGCTCGCACTTAGCAGCATACTCCTACGACTGCCAGCGCTCCGATAACCACTGCGCATAGCGACAATCAAAACATTTATGGCTCACTTTGGCTGATCACGTGCCTATTATGAATCAGAGTTATCGCCTGTTACGCGCGATAAATGTATAAACTTATCGCTACGTTGCGTCGATACATATAGGGGAGGGGCAAGCGAATGAGCGGAAAATATGTCGACATTCCTGGCAGCGGAACGCATGAGCTTCCTCCGTTGCTGGTACACGGGTCGGCTGAGCACGCGCCCGAGGAAGGCGCCTGCGATCTGGCATCCATCATGCCCGAAGCCGAGGACATGATTGCCGCCGGCGGAGCGGACGAATTGCAGTTCGAACAGCGCAAGTTCGACTTGGCGCTGCAACTGGCCGAGCAGTACAAGGGCCTGCTGGCGCATTGGTCCTGGGGCGATTCCGTACTGGAGTGGATTCGCCAGTGTGAAATCACCTTCGAATCCGAAGACGCGCTGCGCAAGTTGCTGCACCCGGACGTCTGGCCGCATGCCAGCCGCGCCAGTTTCGTCACCCTGCTCATGGAAAAGGGCATCCCTACCCCTGGTATTGCGCTCGAATGCGCGGTCGGCATGCGTCTCGCCTTCCGCCAGCCGCCGCCCATCGATTGCGTGTCGAGCCAGTTTCTGCTTTATCTGAATTCGACCATCGCGAACACGGCGTATCAGACGTGGTCGCACCTGGTTCCGCAGGCCGCCGGACTGTTTCCGCCCGAGCGGTTTCATTTCGATGTGTGGAGCGTCGGAAACTAATGTGGGGCGGCCAATCATGGCTGCCGCCGGCTTTCAGCCGGCGATCTTCGCTCGCGGACTGGGCGAGGCTTGCGCAGCCCGCGTAATCTTGCAGCGCCCTTTAGATGTGTAAAACTCAGAGCCGCCTGAAAGGCGGCTGCAGCCAGGATTGGCCGCCCCACAATCACTCGGTCGGCCGTTTCCCTACCGCTTCGCGGAATATCGTTGCGAAGAAATCGCGCGTGGTGGGCGAGCATCCAATATGCAGGCTGTCGCGGCCCTCGTCGATGAAACCCAGATAGCCGTCCCAGCCCAGGTCGTCGAGCACGAACCGCAGGCACTCCAATTCGCCCGGCGGCAAGCCCGAATAGTCGATGTCGAATACTTGCCCCGACGTGTGCGCCAACGCTTCGTGCAGGCCTAACTGGCGCGCAAAATCTTCCGGCTCCACCAGCGAGCTCACCGGCAGCGGAAGAAATTTCTCGCCTTTCGGATGGAGCGCTTCGGCCAGCCTGCGCGTTTCGAACGCAATGTAAATCAGCGTACCTATGGCCGAGGGCGACGCCTGTGAGTAAGACTCCAGGTTCTCCGGCGAATCCGGCGCGATGTTCAGCCGGTATCCGAAGAACTCCGGACGGTCCAACGCGCGGACCAGGCGCTTGCCTCCGTCGGCGCGAATATCGTCGCCGCTGTGGAATACCAGATCGTCGCGCTTCAGCCAGACGGAAAGGCGGTGCGGCGCGCGCCCGGCGGCCACAAAATCGCTCTTGTACTGATTGAAGAGCGTCTCGAAGGCGATCGGATCGCTCCGGTAAAGCGCCAGCAGCTGCTCCGCGCGCATCACGCGGAAGTAATAGGTCGGCGAATAATCGCGCTGCATTTGCTGCTCCACGGCCTGGTACAACTCGCGATTCCACGCCGGACTGCACGAAAAAAACATGCGCGGCACGGTAACCTGGTCCTTCGGAATGCCGCGCGCCTGGCGCGTCAGCTCGAGCATCTCGCCCACACAGCCGACGCCGCAGTGATACGCGAAGACGGCCCAGTCGCGTCCGCCGAACTTCTGCTCGAGGCCGGCCAGATAAACGGCCGCCGCGGGGATGGCGCGGCCGGGCGATAAGCGGTCGTCACGCACGCTGACCGTGTACGGGGTCTTGTGCGTCACCGTCTTGTATTTTGTCTTGCCTTTCGCCGACTTCACCGCCACCTTCTCGCGCGTGATCTTGTATCGGGTGGCGATCACCACCTTCAACCCCATGGAACGGGCCGTGGCCGCGGATATCTGCATGATGCCCTTCGGGCCGGACGGGCTCTCGGCCTTGGGATCGCCCCAGCTCTCCAGGTAAGAGATGGCCTCGATCAGCGCCGGCGGAAATCCGCTGCGCTGCCCGGCGGCTTTGAACAGCGCCTGCAGCGTCGCGTTGCCGGTCATGCGCCGCGCGCCGTTGAGCGCCTGCGGGTCGCGCAAGATGGCGAAGGTCTGCGACTGGATCATGCGATCGGTGCGGACATCGAGCAGATCGCTCGAGATATCGTCGCGCTCCACGCCGATTCCGGACACCCGGTGCTCCGGCGTGAAGAATTCGGGAGAGCCGGCCTGGCCCAGAAGACCCAGGCTCAGGGCAAAGAGCAGCGCGAATCTCATCTTCTATCCATGGTAGTTCAAGCGTTCGGCTGCCGCGAGCAACTCGCCGAAATGCTCCGAAATGCGTTGGCCCGCGCGCGAAGGCGAAGAAGCGCGGATGGACGCGGACCAGGTTGCCTAGCTGGCTAGGTGTTCGGCCAGGAAGGCCGCCGGATTGTCGAACCAGACCTCACCAAAGGCTTTCAGTGGCCCGCCGCGCCGGAATGGCCGCGGCGTCTCCGTTCGAACCCATGAGTGCGCGCCGCACGGTTTGGGAAAGAGGATTGTAATATCGCAAGCCATGTGATATCGTGGGCAATGTGAGGATTGTGCTGGATACGGATGCCGTTGTCGCCGGGATGCGCAGCCCCGGTGGCGCGTCGGCCGCCATCTTGCGCGCCGTGCGGCAAGGCGAGATTACGCTTCTGGTCAGCGTCGCTTTGGCAATGGAATATGAAGCCGTTTGTTGCGAGGCGGAACACCAGCTGGCGTCGGGGCTTTCGGCTCGAGAAGTGGATATCTTTGTAACCGCGGTAATCGCCATGGCAGAACCCGTTAGAACACATTTCCTTTGGAGGCCGCAGCTGCGCGACCCAGGCGACGAAATGGTGCTCGAAGCGGCTGTCAATGGGCGCGCGGACGCGCTGGTGACGTTCAATTTGCGGCACTTCGGATCTGCGCCGTCGCGATTCGGCATTGAACTGTGGCTCCCGCGAGAAGCGATCGGAAGAATTAGAAAGAAGGAGGGCTAGACCTATGACTGAAACGAAGACATATCCCCTGCGGCTTCCGAAGTCGCTCAAGAACGCGGTCGAACGGCTGAGCAAAGAGGACGGAACCAGCATGAACCAGTTCGTCGCTACGGCTGTGGCGGAAAAGGTTTCCGCCCTCCAGACGGCAGTGTACTTCGAAGACCGCAAGGCGCGGGCGGAGTTCAAGGCTTTCGATAAGATCATGAAGCGCCGCGGCGGAAAGCCGCCCCGCGATGGGGATCAAATGCCGGCGTAGCCGCAAGGGTGGCGGGCTACTTGTGCGCAAATAGCCCGCTGCCGCAGCCGAATGAAGCGGCGCCAAACTTCTACAATTCGACGAAACCTGACGTACCAGTACGACGCGGACCTGGAAGCCAAACAAGGTAGCGGCGCTCACGCCCGAGCAGGTTTCGGACGCGTTCCGGCCTGGAGTCGGCGTAGATGGGCTGGCTGCGGTGACGATTTCAAGAAGGCGGCGGTAATTCAGTAGGGGTGAGCCGCGGTCTTACGACCGGCCCCGGTAACGCGCGCAATCCGCCTCTGCGGCCTGCGCTCCAATTCGCGCGGCGCGAGCGCCTTGTCAGGGCTTTCCCACGACGTGCCCAGGCAAACTCGCGGCAGTAACCGTCCTAGCCAATCTAAAACTCTCGCCGATCTGTCATAGAAGATGCCCGTTTTGCTGCCGCAGGTACTCGTTTTTACATCCAGCACGTTGCGCGCGGGCTTTCATTTGAACTAGAATCACACCACTAAGAGCGTGTTGCGTGATAGAGTGAGTCACCGTAGCGGGGGATAAAGCATGAGAGTCGCACTCTTTGTTATCGCGATTGTAATGATCATGGGATCCACGGGCCTTCAGGCCCAGCCGGGTTCCGATACGCCTTCCCAACGTGTTGCCTTGGCGCGAGCGGCGTCGGGCAATCCCAATAACGTCGCAGCCCAGTTGGAATACGCGGAGTTCCTGGAGCGCTATGCCGACCCCGGGGCGCGGGACGCCTACGCCAAATTGCTGGTCGCGGCGCAGCATGCCAAGGATAACGTCCGCGCGGGCGAGGCCGCCAGGCGCATGGCGATGCTCGATCTTTTAGCCGGCAACAGCGAGGCGGTGGCAAGCGATAGCCAAGCCTACCAGGCCGCTACTGGAAAAGCGCTGGCCGTGGGTAAGCCCGGTTCCGGGGAAACATGGCCCACGGCCCCACTGCCCGGCCCGCTACGCTCGTTCGCGCGCATGGCGGCCATTTCGCCGGATTCCCTCCCGAGGGATATTCTGCCCGCCCTGGCCCACAACGTCATTACCAATGGCTACGAAGCCTCGCACGGCAACGAGGCGCTGGAGCAGACCGAGTATCTGAAGCTGGTGCACCGCTACCTTTCGCAGGCGCACGAGCTCGACAAACTGGCCAACGACAGCAAGACGATTGAGGTCAAAAGCTGCGATGCGGCCAACGTGGCCGACCTGTTGCGCGTGCTGGGCTTCCGCATGCGCGGCGGCTGCGGTTCCGAGGTGGTGCTGGAGACCGTGAATGCGGCGCGGGCTTTCCTGACGACCGATTCCGGCTTTCCCATCAATCGGCTGGAAGAGGCGCTACGCACGAACAAGCCTTTCACGTACGACTACCACCCTTCGCAAGTGCCCGTGCTCTTCGGTTCGGAATATTGGATGGCCGGCCTTAAGGAGGCGGAGCCGGTGGGCTTCATCGAAAGCTTCATCGGCGACCCAGCCATGTGCCGCCTGTACCTGGGCTTTTCGAAGCTGGACGCGGAGACCGCGGATGCGCTGCGCAAATCCGATACCTATCCGCACTTGAAGGCTTATGCGCACGTGCTCGATTTCTTCGGCGGCATGTTCGAAGTGCGCGACGGTAAGGCGGTGGTTCCGGGCGGCCAGCGTTCGGCCGCGGTGTGGGGCGAACTGGTCGGCGCGTCTCCGGAGCGCGGCGGCGACTTCTTCAACAAGCTGATTGAGAAAGACGACGGCTGGCTGTGCAGTCTCTATGACGCCTTGGCCCGCATTGGCGGACCGGTGCAAACCTACCTCACCGATCCGGTCCGGATGAAGCGCTTTTATACCGCGGTGCGAGGGCGGATTACCAGCCCAGGCCCGGCGCGCCCGGTGTTCCGCGCCAACACCGACATGATGCTGTTCACCACGCGCTTACAGGTGGACGCGAGTGGAAAGCCGCACATTCCCGGCAACCTGGAAGTGTGGAAAGCGCTCTTCACCAATAACCCGCAAGGCAAATACGACGGCAAACTGACGCGCCTGGCGATCACCTGGAAGGATTCGGACGATGTGCTGGAAGCGCTGTTCGCGCTGTGCCGCAAAACGGTGGAAAACGAGCCGCTGAAGATCTTCATGACGGTTTCGGATCTGGACCGGAACCGCGCCACGCCGCTGGCGGCGGCCACCGTGGACCGGCTGGCCCGCGATTACCGCCGTTACGGCAGCCAGTACCCCACTTTCGCCGAGGCCCGCACCATCAGCGATCAATCCATCAACCAGTTTCTCGATACCGCTGAAGCCATGCAGCGCATTCGCGATCCGTTGTTCCGCTCGGATGTCGCCGGTTCCTTCCAGGCCCTGATGGGCTTGTGGCAAATCTTCACGCGGCAGAAGATCGTTGCGGACGACCGCGCGGATGCGGCATTTTCCGGCATCGTCACCAGCTTCGCTCAAGTGAAAACCAACCGCGAGTTGTTCGACGCCGGACGCAGCGGCGTGAAAACGCTCTTCGGCGGCTCCATTCCAGCCGGCGCGCAACAACACATGCTTGACCTGCTGGCAGGCGCCGGCGCCTCAGAGGACGCGGAAACGCGCGACGCCGTGGAACAGGAGTTCATCCGCATTCTGGATTCTCAGCGCATGCTGCCGCTGGACACTCTGTTACAGCTTGCCGACCAGTTGGAAAGCGGCAAGCCGGTGGCCGCGCAGACCAACAAGCTGGCTGCGCAGATTGCCGAAATACCCATCCCGCGGCCGCCGCTGACCGCCAACGAAAAGAACGCCATGGGCTTCGGCTACTACACGGACCGGCACCTGGATGCCGAGCGCAAGTTGAATTTTCGCGCGGCCATAGAGCGAACGGCGGGCGACCCGGCCAAACTCAAAGAACTGGTGGGCGACCTGGCGCCGCTGATGCGCGACACCCTGCTGGCCTTCAATTACGCTTATTACGCGCCTCCGGGAGCGCAGATTCTCTACACCAACCCGGTGTTTGTGCGCAGCCACGATTTCGTAGGCGGCGAAGGGCAATCGCGAACCTGGCTGCCTACGGAAACCTACGGCACTGGCTGGCCTTCGAACGGCGGCGGACGCCTGGTGGGCTCGCTTTCCTCGCTGCCCTACACGCTGGCCGAAGCCGAGCAGAACTTCCTCGTCCCCACGCAGACGCAAGCGCTGATTTGGGGCGATCTGGTTCCACAGATGATCCTCAGCGCCAAGATTCCGCGCTGGTGGAATTCCACTCCGGCGCAGCTTCACTGGGTGGGCCTGCATCTGCGCTATGGGCATGAGCTACTGGCCGAATCGGCCTTCGACCCGGAACTGCGCGCGCTGGTGCTGGCCGCGCTGGGCGCCGTAGCATCGCCTGCGCGCACGTTTGCCGTGGGCCACTTGATCGAGCAGGGCGAAATCAGGGACGCCGCGGATAACGTGACCCCCTCGGAGTTCTTCTCCGTGGCGCGTATGGTGGGGGCGCAGCGCGAGCCCCACAGTTCGTGTATCCTGTCAGAAATGCGCCAGCTTGCGGAGACATCGCCGAAAGAGGTGAATTACGCCGCGATATCGCACGAATTCGGCACGCCGAAGCCGACGCTCTCCAATTCCTACCAGCCCGAGCTGTTGAACCTGCGAACCTTTCCGACGCTGATGGGCTACTCCAGCCGCATCATGGCCGAAAGCTGGGAATCGAACACGCTCTTTTGGGCTTCTCTGGCGGACGAGATCAACCTGCGGCCATCACAGCTCAATACGCAGATTCCGCAGTGGACGCAGAAGCTGGTGGAGCGCATCTTCGCCTCGCACCTGGAAGATTGGCCGGCGCTCTTGAAGTCTCTGCGCATGGTGGGAGAGGACGTTCGCAACGCGGCGCGGGCGGGTTCGGCAGGCGATCAAAAAGTGGGGCTGCTTCAATAAGAATATAACCGGTAAACCACGATGACAATATCGCGACGAGGATTCATGGGAATGACGGCGGGCGGGCTTCTGCTGCGCGCGCAAGACGGCCAGCACCCCATTTTCCGGGTGAAAGTGGACATGGTGGTGCTCAGCTTTCAGGTGACGGATAGCAAGAACCACTACATCAACGGGCTGAAGCCCACCGACTTCAAGATCTACGAGGACGGCATTTTGCAACGGGTTTCCACCTTCGCCGAGGGCGCGAGTACGCCGGTGGCCGTGAGTCCCGATGGCACGACGCGTCCGCTGGTGGAAGCGAAGAAGGAAGAAATACCGGGCATGGACCGGCCGGACGCTTTCGTGGGCGCCAACGTTTTCGTCCTCTTCGACACCAGCAACTTCATGTATAAAGGCTTCGTCTACGCCGAGGATGCCATCGCCGATTTCGTCCGCGGATTGGACCGCGCCGATTCGGTGGCGGTCTACACCTTCAGCCGCAACCTTTCGCGCGCGGCGACGCTGACGCGCGATCATGGAGACGCCATTCAGGGCCTGCGAACATCGGTCGCCGGAGACGACACGGCTCTCTATAACGCGCTGCTGCTCACGCTGCGCGATGCCGCGAAGGTGCCGGGGCGCAAGGTGGTGATCGTGTTCTCAAACGGCCCCGATAACGCCAGCATGGTGGCGCCGGACGACGTACGCGCGGTGGCCGAAGACGAAGGCATTCCGATTTACGTGATCTCCACTAACGAGGTCAATAAGGATCCTATCTCGAGCAGCGTGTTCCGCCGCATCGCGCAGCGCACCGGCGGCAAGGCTTATTGGGCGCGCACCTGGCAGAAGCAGGTGGAGGCGTTCGAGGATATTCGCGAGGATATGAGTAACTCGTACACCATCACTTACTATCCCGCGGCCAATCCGAACGACGGCTTCCGCACGATCTCGGTCGAGATTGTGAGCGACCCGGGCAAGAAGTATCGCATCCACAAGCGGCCCGGCTACCGTCCCACTAAAGCCTTTTGACGCTGGTTGGCGCCGCGGTCTGTATTGTCTGGGTGTATCTGCTTTGGCGTTGCGCGGGCCCGTGGCCTGCGACGTTGGGTTTGCGTGCATACACGCAGACCAAGGGCGAGTCCAACGGAACTGCAGACGACCACTCCCAGGCCATGGGCCCGCGCCACTCTGTCGCCGCCATAATCCCTGCGCGGAATGAGGCTGCGGTGGTGGCGCAATCCATCCGTTCGCTTACGGAACAGAACTACGCCGGCGCGTTTCGCATCGTGCTGGTGGATGACGATAGCTCGGATGGCACCGCCGTCATCGCGCGGAACGCGGACGCATCCGGACGCCTTACAGTTGTTCGCGCCGCGCCGCTTCCGCCCGGCTGGACGGGAAAACTGTGGGCGGTTTCGCAAGGCGTGGCGCACGCGGGCGCGCCGGATTACCTGCTGCTCACCGATGCCGATATCGTCCATCCGCCTCAGAATCTCGACGGGCTGGTTTCCCGCGCGGAAACTGGATACGATCTGGTCTCTTACATGGCGAAGCTGAAGTGCGACTCGCCGGCTGAGCGCGCGCTCATTCCGGCATTCGTATTCTTCTTCTTCATGCTCTACCCACCCGCATGGATTCGCAATCCGCGACGCAAGACCGCGGGCGCGGCGGGCGGCTGCATCCTGATTCGCCGCGAGATGCTGGAACGCATTGGCGGCATCGCGGCGATTCGCGGCGAGCTGATCGACGATTGCGCACTGGCGCGGGCCGTGAAGCGGGCGGGTGGCCGGGTTTGGCTGGGCTTGAGCGATGGCACGCGCAGCATCCGCGACTATGCGACCTTCGGCGAGATTGGCCGCATGATCTCGCGAACGGCATTCACGCAACTGCGTTACTCAGCGCTGCTGCTGGCGGGAACCATTTTCGGTTTGGCGTTTACGTACTTGCTGCCGGTGGCATTGACCATCGCCGGCCAACCGCTGGGCGCTGCGGCGTGGCTGCTGATGTCGATTTGCTACTGGCCGGCGCTCCGCTTCTACGGGCGCAGTCCGCTATGGGCGCCGCTGCTGCCGTTGATCGCGGCCTTCTATATGGGGTGTACGGTCCACTCGGCCATCCAATATTGGCGGGGAGTGGGCGGGCTTTGGAAGGGGCGCGTTCAGGCTAGTTGAGCGTGGACGGCCACCGGATCGCGAGTGCTGCGCGGCTGACTGTAGCGTGTCAGGATATAGGAAATTGCCGGCATTTTTAGCAAGCGGCAACCCCGCCAAAAGTCCGACATGACTACGGGTCGAAGCGCCACGGACCCGGGAATGTCAAGTTTCCAGAAAGCCCGTTTTTTGTCAACAACTCCCGTTTCGTGCGGCTGGGGCTGTTTCGGAGTGGCGCATCAATCGGGACCTGACTCCAGGGTTCGGCAGCATTTAAGCGAATAAGATATCATCTCGCATAGAACAACAGGATCACCATGCAGGAATACCTCCGAGAACTGATATCTCGCATGACAACGAGGGACGATCATTCCTTGAACTCTGATGATTCAGTGGCATGGCATGCATACAGAGAGGCGGAGACGCTGTCAGACTCTTCCATGGTCGGTGAATTGGCTGAGTACGTGGATAAAGAAAAGAACAAAAAACGGCGCCGTGCCGCTTACTTTATTCTCGGGAAGCTCGGCCAGCACGTCCGCGGCACTAATTGTGCGTCAGTCTTGCTGTCGCGTCTGAACAGTGAGAACGAGAAGTATGTGCTCTCAGGTCTCCTTGACGCGCTGAGTTGGATAAGCAAGCCTGGGGGTCTTGACCTGGGACCTGTATACCGCCTGCTTCGTGATGACCGCTGGTTGGTTCGGCAATCTGCGATTCAATGTCTCAGGCGGACAGACACGCCGGAAGCAGAGGACAAAGTCATAGAACTCTTGGCGACGACGACCGACCCACAGGACATGATCTATTGCCATGCCATGTTAAACGAAATTGGCACCACGAAATCACTGCCCTTTCTGGAAAAGAGCCTAAGCTTCCGAAAACGGGACGTGGAGCAGTCCGCTAGGTTGGCTATTGAAGCCATCAAATCGAGGGAATGAGTCAACCTGGATGCTTGCGAATTCAACAATCTCATTTAACTCCTGGATGGTCGGCAACCCCGAGGTTATCCACTTTGACAAAAAGTAGGCTTTCCGAAAACTAGGCCGCGACTGTCCTGTTTTACGGCCACTCTCCGAAAAGCTCACTCACAGGCCATAATCGACGGGACGGGTATGTTTGACGGTGATCCTGCGCGGAAACGGAGAGGCGAGAACACTCCATGGGTATCAGTTGTCTATGGGGTTTCGATCCCCGGCTATAACGACAAGATATTCCAGATCTTCACTACGCCTCTCGATCTTTAGGCCGAGCTTTGCAGCGCCGTAGACATGGAAGGGAATCCGGAGGTATCCTCCGACGCCCCCATTGCCTGCGCACATTCCAATTGGATCCGGCAATGACCGTCCAATCCGGTGCGGTCCAGGACCGGACGGTCAGAACCATCATGCAAAGCCCTTGCCAAGAAAGCCACAGTATGGGCCTCAACTAGCATGGTAGCCTCACCCCGGGTGAAAACGCGATTCGCAGGACAGTCCCCCGCTTCAAGTGCGTGCAAAGGACCGATGCGCTCCTCGATGCTCTGAGGTCTCTCCTGAGCCTTCATTTCGCATGCTTGAAGCTTCGGCCCGCCTTGCGCGACGGTAATCACATACACCGGGCTCGCTCCCAATTCACGACGTACCACCAAGTGAAACCGGTCCGCCAGCAACTGACGCAACATTGCAGGAATATCTCTGCTGGTGGCGCCTTTCGGTATCGTTGCGACAACGTCATAGAAAATCTCTCTTATCCATGCCGGGCCGGACACCTGGTAGACCTCCAACCCATAGGCGCGGAGGAGCAGATACAACATATTTACGGGACGGTACTCGTATCTTCCGTCATCTTCACGTCTTGTTGCTGGTCCACTACCAGGTATCCTCACAACCGGCTTGACAGAGACAACCTCAAAGGAAATCGGACGCTGAGTTGAAGGTGTCTGAGCGCAGGAAACTACGGCCAACTGTAAAAACGCCGCTGCATAGCAAAGCGCGATTGCTGCCTTTCTCACTTGATCGCCTCCTCACTGCCATTCTAAGCTTGCGTCGCCGTAAGGAACTCCGGCGCGCCTGCTGGGCCCATTCTGGACGAAACGCCCGACTCAGATGTCGCACGCTCGAAGAGATACATCCTCCTTGACGCCATAGCATTTACGCTAGTGCCTTTTGGGCGTTTCATCGCCCACCCCGAAGCGATTCGCCCGCGGCCCTTAGGCTGGAAGCGCACGCAGGCGAACCCGCTCGCGGACAAAGGAACGCGATGCACTCCGATATCGCCAGGGATGCAGCTCGCAGCAAGCCGACGCTCTACCCGCCACACCCGCGAGATCGCGACCAGCAGGCTGAGCGCTCCAGGAGTTGTATGCCGGGTCGGCGACATAGGGTATCGAAGCCACCACCGTAAGAGAGTGATTTTCGCGACAGTGAAAACTCCGCGTCACACCCTTAACTAACGAACCTTGCCCGCGGAGTTTTCAAGAACCACATCCGAGAGCACAGCAGTGTCGGATTTGTCCGGCAGGTGCGAGCAGAAGCCAATGCCGACGTAGAAGGTTCCGTCGATATGCACGTTGATGGGTGGGCCAAACTGGCTCATAGGCTCGCCTTCCAGGCTGACGAAGAGCGCGAAGGAGTCGCCGCGCTTTTCGATGCCGATGCGCTTGGCTATGACGCCGACGAGGCTGTCGGGGCTGGCGCCGCCGGGACGGCCGCGTCCCCCGATGCGATACTCCATGTCCGTGACGCGAACGCCCTTCTGGGGACGCTGCGCCAGGTGAATCATGCCGAGGCCGTGCAACGCGGTGACGGCCTCTTTGGAATCGTCCTCAAGGTCCTGCCGAATAACGAGGACCGCCTTGCGGTCGCCATAACCGTTCGGGTCCGGATAAGCGATGCCGGCCGCGAGTGAGACGTCGCCGGACATTTTCTTCCAGAGATAACGAAACTCGTCGCGCGTGTACCAGACGTTGTAGCCGGCGGAGTTGATGGTGTACTGCTTCGTTCCGGCGTCGTAACTGGCGCTTCCCGGGACCAGCGCGCTTCCAATGTCGGACTGACCCTCAAAGATGCCGATCGGCGTATTGAAATTCTTGCTGGGTCTGTGAAAATCCGGTGGCGGCGCTACCTGGACGTGGGTCGCGGAGCCCGGCTGCGCCCATGCCGGCGCGACGGGTACTTGCGCGCGGACCGGATGCGTCGCCGCGCATAGCATCAGGACCGGCAGAGACAGTGGAATGGAAAACGCAGAGGCGGTCTTCATGAGCGCATTATAAAGGGTTCCTGGAGATCGGCGGCTTTTATCGGATCTTATCGCCGTCTGCAACCCGATTCGCAAGGCGCCGTGTGCTGTGATAAAAAAGAATCCGACATGAATAGCGCCGAGTGTCTCCTCAGAACCCTGCTGGCCAATGACGTAGATCTGTGTCTCATGAATCCGGGAACGTCCGAGATGCAATTCGTCTCGGCGCTCGACCGCGTGCCTCGCATGCGCGGCGTCCTTGGCCTGTTCGAAGGAGTCTGCTCAGGCGCAGCGGACGGGTATGCCCGCATGACTGGAAAGCCGGCGGCCACGCTGCTGCACCTTGGTCCGGGATTGGCGAACGCGCTGGCGAACCTCCACAACGCGCGCAAGGCGCGCTCTCCGGTCGTCAACATTGTCGGTGAGCATTCCACGCAGCACCGCGGCTTCGACGCTCCGTTGACTGCCGACATCGAGGCTTTCGCGCGCCCCGTGTCGGACTGGGTCCTGACGCTGGAGCGAGCCGCCGCCATGGGCGAATCGGCCTCGGCCGCAGTGGCAGCCGCCTTAGGACCGCCCGGAAAAGTGGCGACCCTGATTGTGCCTGCCGATTTTTCCTGGAGCGAGGCTGGAGAGCCCGGATGCCGGGCGCCCCGGCCTTTCTGGCCCCTACCGGCTACTGCGCAGGTCCGCGCCGCAGCGTGCGCATTGCGTTCCGGCCAGGCGGTCGGCCTGCTTCTCGGCGGCTCCGCGCTGCAGACCCGCGGCCTTCACGCAGCCGATGACGTGCGCGCCATCACCGGCGCAAGAGTCTTCGCCGACCGGAACGCAGCCAGGATGACGCGCGGGCGCAACGTCCCCGCCGTCGAGCGCATTCCCTACTTCCCTGAGCAGGCGCAGGAGCTGCTCGCCGGATTCGAGCGTCTGATTCTGGTCGAAGCCCGGCCGCCTGTCTCGTTCTTTGGTTATCCCGGCATGCGAAGCGAGTTGGCGCCTGCCGGCTGCGCCTTCGACGTGCTCGCATCCCAGGATCAGGATGGCGTGGCCGCGCTCGAGTGGCTGGCTTTGGAGGTAGGCGCGCGTCGGCGGATGAGCCCCACCTCCGGGCCATTGCTAGGGCCATCGCGCCCGGTTCTCCCCAAGGGTGAGCCACTCACCGCGGCTGCCATAGCCAGGACCGTGGGCGCGCTGGCGCCGGTGGGGGCTATCCTTTCCGATGAGAGCGTATCCTGTAGCGGGCAGATCTGGCCGCACCTGGCTGCCGCCGCCATGTACGACCATCTCCCGGTGACGGGCGGCGCCATCGGCCAGGGATTGCCGGTGGCGCTAGGCGCCGCACTGGCCTGCCCCGGCCGCAAGGTGGTGGCGCTCGAGGCCGACGGTAGCGGCATGTATACCCCGCAATCGCTCTGGACCATGGCGCGCGAGCGGCTGGACGTCACCATCGTCATCCTGGCGAACCGCCGTTACCGCATCCTCGATATCGAGATGCGTCGGACCGGCGCCGGCGCCGTGGGACCCCGCGCCGACCAGATGATCGACCTTTCACACCCGGAACCGGATTGGATCAGATTGGCGGAAGGCTTCGGAGTACAGGCGACGCGCGCCGCCACGGCGGACGAATTCATCCGCGAATTCGGCGCGGCTATGCGGGAGCCCGGGCCCCAGCTCATCGAGGCTGTGCTTGATCGAGAGTGACAGCCGTCTCGGGGAGAAACCTGACGGTTAAAAAAACCGACTTCTCCCAGCCGGAATCCAGCATATGGCCTGTCATTCGCAGGGTATTGTTATGGCTTGTTAGATTTAACACTTCTAGATCGGACAATTGGTGGGGCGACTAACTAAACCATACTATACTTGCTAGTCAAGTTCAGTTCAGTTGTGTGAGGTGCCTGTGAAGAGATTTCCCCTTTCGCCCGCCATCCTTTTGGGAGCAGTCATCGTGTTCGTTATGCCTGCCCGCGCCGGGCTGATTATCGACACAATCTTCGATAGCAGCATCACCAGCGACCCCAATGCCGCAATTATCAAGGCTGCGATCGATACAGCCGTCCAGACGTTCGAAAGTCTCTATAGCAACCCGATCACGGTTTCCATTCTGTTTCAGGAGGGTGGGGGGCTGGGCCAAAGCAACGATCTGGTTTACGGCGTGACATATACCAGTTTCTATAACGGGCTTTTGGCGAACGACGGCAATCCGGCGGCGATTGCGGGTCTGGACGCGAATGGCGGCGATCCCAATACCAATGGCGGAGTCAATCCGGTGGGCAACGTGAACGAGATCGAGATTAAGAGCGCGAATGCCAGGGCGTTGGGAATCGATATCGCTCCGGGATGCGTGGTGACCCCCACCGGAGATGGCACGGCCGGTGGCAATGTTCCGAATATTTGCGCCTTTACCGGGTCGGGCGCCACGGTGGACGGCATCGTCAGCCTGAATACGGCGATTACCACTCCTCCGAATAGCCAGACATTTCCCGACCCAAGCTACTACGATCTGGTGTCCACGGCCGAACACGAAATCGACGAAGTGCTGGGGCTTGGCTCCGCGCTGGAAAACTGCGACTCGACGAGCCCGTCCGGCGCCTGTCAGCCTGGGGCCACTCTCAATGCCGCGAACGACACACCCATAGGTGTAGGCGCGCCCGAAGACCTTTTCCGGTGGAGCGCGGCGACCGGCGGCACGCGTACGCTCAGTACCAATTGCAATACGCCCACCAGCGCGTACTTTGCCTACGGCCCGTCTACCGGAGCGATCGCGCAGTTCAACAATGCCTGTAACGGGGGCGATTTCGGAGATTGGCAGAGCAACCCTCTCCCGCCTGGCGTGAACCCGCAGGTGCAGGATGCGTTCGGGGCCGCGGGCGCAACCCCGGTCTATGGGCCCAGTGAAATCGATGCCATGACAGCGATCGGATATGACTTAGCCTCGCCCACGCCCGAGCCCGGCGCCATGGTTCTGTTAGGCGCCGGCTTGGTAATGCTCGGGGTGTACCGGCTGCGTTTGCGCTCCGTGTTTTAGCTGAAGCTGCCGCTGGCTCCTTGAAAGCCTCGCAGCGCCTGCTTACCCATCCACTTCACCACCCGCATGGCGTCGTAGCAATACGCCAGATTGTGATTAAGCGTGGAGAAGCAGTGCGGCTGGCAACCGGTTTTCATTTCCTCGAGCTGCTTCTTCTCGAAGTTGTGACTGCCCACAACTCCCCAATCGAAAGTGGCCGAATACATGGGGAAACAGGGAGCCAGCGTGCCGTCGACGCGGACGATCACGTTGTTATGGCCGGCGCGGCAGTTCCATTCCTGCAGCTTGCCGCGCATGAACTCGCGCATTTCGTTCAGACGCTGCACTGAGTTCACCATCTTATAACCGGACTGGTTCTTTTCGATCAGCCAATCCACTAACTTGTCCACTTCGGGCCAGTCTTCCTTATGGATGTAAGTCACGTTGTCGTGGAAGTGCTCGAAGTGCTCGGGCTCGATCATGGGCGGTTCGTTGATATGGTAATCGGTGGCGATGCGATGCTCCCGCGCGATCTCGGTAAGCTGCCGGATATCGTCCATGTTGTGGCGGCAGATGTTCATATTGAAGAACACCGTGTACCCATAACGAAATTGCCGCTTCACCAGGTGATCGAAGTGCGAGCGGATGGGCGCGAGCGCTTTCGGCAGCCCGGGCTTGATCTCGAGCGCGTCCACCGCCAGGTTAAACGTGGCCACGCCGGCGTCGCCCAGACGGTCGATCACATCGGGACGCAGCAGCCGTCCGTTGGTGGGTACATAAATCCAGAAACCCTTCTTGGCGGCGTAATACACCACCTTGTGAACGAACTGCGGCCGCAGCAGGGGCTCGCCGCCCATCAGCGCAAGCACGCGGCAGCCGTGATCGTGCAGCCAGTCGATGGACCGCCGCGCGATATCTTCCGTCATGCCCGCAACCCGGTTATCGAAGGCCCAGCAGTAGTGACAATCCAGGTTGCATTTCCACTCGGTGAAGAGGTAAGCGATGATCGGATGGAAATCGCCAGGCATGACTCGCGAGCGGACATAAGGAAAAAGCCAGCCGCGCATGGCCCGGTACACATAAGGGGCCGTCCAGGAGCGTTTATCGGGAATGGCCTCGGGATCGGCCAGATTCGCCAGATGGGGCCTGGACGGGAACTCGGGTTCCGGCAGCGTCATCGGCTCCGCCGGATTGGGCAGCAGCGATTTCGCCTTGGAGTTCTTGTTTACCAACAGGTCATGGAGTTGTACATCGACGCGAAATGTGGAATGAGGTTGTGGTGTTGCTTGATCTGTTCGAAGCGCCATCGCGCAGTCCTCCTAGTTCTCTCAGAAGTGTGTTTTTTCAGCCCGACCGCAGGTGCCGCGGGGGACTCAATGTCGATATCTTAACAAGCAAGATCGGCCTGAATCCGTATGTTAGTGAACAGACGTACGCTAATCACGTAAAGATCCGATCCGCTCCGATCCACGGTGATAAGGTGAAAGCGTGCCCGCAATTAACCGCCAGATCACGCTGGCCTCGCGGCCGGCCGGAATGCCCAAGGTGACCGACTT
The DNA here is from genome assembly GCA_049522755.1 of Bryobacteraceae bacterium. Classification (GTDB taxonomy): domain Bacteria; phylum Acidobacteriota; class Terriglobia; order Bryobacterales; family Bryobacteraceae; genus PALSA-243. The sequence continues at coordinate 30,287 of JBEKNN010000006.1, forward strand.
CCACCTGGTCGAATCGCCCATGCCGAAGGCGGGACCGGGCGAGGCGCTGGTGTATGGGTTATATCTTTCCGTCGACCCCTACATGCGTGCGAGAATCGGCGGCGCCGGCGGGTACGCCAAACCGGTAGAACCCGGTGAAGTGATGGTGGGCGCGGTAGCCGGCGAGGTGATCGAGTCGCACGACCCGCGCCTTGCCCCAGGCGACTTCGTGGAGGGAATGCTGGGGTGGCAGGAGTATGCCGTGGCCCAGGCGAAATCGCTGCGCAAGATCAATCCGGATGTCGCGCCAGTCAGCGCCGCTTTATCCGTACTGGGCATACCGGGATTGACGGCCTATTTCGGCCTGCTCGACATCTGCCGCCCGCAGCCTGGCGAAACCGTGTTGATCTCCGGCGCGGCGGGCGCCGTGGGTTCGCTGGTGGGGCAAATCGCCAGGATCAAGCGCTGCCGCGCCATCGGCATCGCGGGCAGCAAAGAGAAGGTCCGCTTTCTGACACGCGATCTGGGTTTCGACGCCGCCTTCAACTACAAGGAATGCGCGAATTACGACGCCAAACTTCGCGAGGTGTGTCCCAACGGCATCGACATCTACTTCGATAACGTAGGCGGAGCCATCACCGATGCCGCCATCCAGCGGTTAAACGTTCGCGGACGCGTGGCGGTGTGCGGCCAGATCTCGCAGTATAACTCCGACGAACCGCAGATGGGCCCACGCTGGTTGGGGCAACTGGTAGCCAAACAGGCCAGGGTGGAAGGATTCCTGGTCAAGCAGTTCGCCAGCCGGTTCGACGAGGGCTACCGGCAATTAGCGGTGTGGCTGCACGACAAGAGGATCCAGTATCGCGAGGACGTTGTGACTGGCCTCGAGAATGCGCCCCGCGCCTTCATCGGGATGCTGCAGGGCCAAAACATTGGCAAGCAACTGGTCAAGCTGGCGTAATTAAGTAAGACGGGCTTCCTGGCCTGTCTCTCCAGTTCAATACCCGCCGATTCACTCAAGCTATGCGCTACCCTTGGGTTTATGCCCCCTGCCGTCAAGTTAGTCGATCCGTCCCAGAACGAATTCCTCGCCAGTCTGGAAGCCAAGTCCAAACACCCCAACCCGTTTTTTCGCGCCATGGCCAACCGGCCGGAGTCGCTGAAGAACTTCGTGCCGTTCTACAGTTCCGTGGTTGGTCCCGGTTCCGTGGAGCGCCGCATTAAATCGCTGGTTTACATGGCTTGCTCCTACGCCAACGAATGTGCGTTCTGCATCTTCGCCAATTCCGCGGGCGCCAGGAAAGCCGGCATTACCGAGGATGAGATGCGCGCCCTCCAGACCGAGCAGGATCAGGATTTCAACGAGCCCGAGCGCGCCGCGATTCGCTATGCGCGCGAGCTGACTCGCACCGCCGATGCCGATGAGACGCGCGCCGCGCTGACCGAGCATTTCAGCAGCGAGCAGATTGTGGAAATCACGCTGGTGGCGGCGATTTCCAACTTCACCAACCGCTTCAATAATGGACTCCGCATCGAGCCCGAAGACTGATGGCGATTCTCAGCGGCATTCATCCCGTGGCCGAAGCCCTGCGGGCCAAGCGTGCGATCGAGCGCATTCTGGTGGCGCAGGGCGCGGGTGGGCCGCGCATGCAGGAGATCATCGATATGGCGCGCCGCGCCGCGGTGCCGGTGCGCTTTGAGCCGCGCGGCGCGCTGGACCGTCTGGCCGGCAGCGCCGCGCATCAAGGCGTGGTCGCCATGGGTGCGGCCAACAAGTACGCGGATTTCGAAACCCTAATCTCGTCCCAGCTAGTCTCGTCCCAGTTGGTCTCGACCCAGCAAGCCTCGGCGCCGCTGGTGGTAGTGCTGGACGGAGTGGAAGATCCGCACAATCTGGGCGCGGTGATTCGCACGGCGCATGCGGCTGGCGCGGGCGCGGTGATCATCCCGGAACGGCGCGCGGCAGGCGTGACCGATGTGGTGGCGAAGGCCGCGGCAGGGGCGCTCGAATACCTGCCCGTCACGCGCGTCACCAATATCAACCGGGCCCTCGAAGAGCTCAAGGAAAAAGGCTATTGGATCTACGGCCTGGATGAGCGCGGCACGGAAACCTACGACCAGGCCGATTACGCCGCGCCCACCGCTTTCGTGCTGGGTGGTGAAGGCAAGGGGCTGCACGAGCAGGTCCGCAAGCATTGCGACGTACTGGTGCGGATTCCCATGGCGGGCAAAATCTCATCGCTCAATGTTTCAGTAGCGGCGGGAGTGGTGCTGTTTGAGTGGAAGCGGCGGGTGGCGGCGCGCGCAACGAGCCCGACAAACGCCACGGGATGAGCGCGCGATCCGGAGCCGCTCCCGTTCTCAAACCGCTGCGCGAATGATAGAGTTTCACCGCTGTATCGTTCGGTGCGTATCCGACGATCCCATCAGCCTGCGAATCGTGGGCGCCAGGGCCTCAATGAACGCGTCTCTGTGGCGCTGCCATCGCCCAGGGTAAGGCAGATGAATGACGGGACCGCGCCAGTCTGCCGCCGAGCAAGCTTGCGCGACATTGCCGGCGATAGAGCGGAGGACGGGAGCGATGATTGCCGGCTGAAGCTGGGCGATTCTACGTGAGAGTGATCTCTCTCCAGCGTGGCGGGCAGCCTGTCGAGATTGGGAATCCAAGCAATCTACGGGTTCCGCACACAGATCGGTCAGGTAGCAGCCAGAGGCTTGGAACACCGCGAGAAAATTGTCATCGTCGATCGATGGATCGATGCTTCGAAACGCATCACGCATCGCGCGGTAAAGTCCGGAGTTGCGGGAGTAAAAGAAGCGTCCCGAAGCGGGTGGCGCTTCGCCAATAAACAAAAGTTGAACGTGCGCCGGCAGAAAGACGCGCCTCAGCTTCTCTCGATCGCGCCGTGTTCGCAGCGTCATTTCGGAGCTTGTACCATTCGGACAACCTGAATCTCGCTGCCCCGAATCGACTCGCAATTCAAGGCGAGCTTCCCCGGCGTGTCGGGATCGAACGTTGCCATAATCCACTGCCCGCGAAGATCGTGGGCGCCGATCGCCACTTCGTCGAAACGAACCGACCCGCTAATACACTATGGATCGAGGGCCGGATTATCGGAATGGCGATAAACCGCTTGAGTCCCACGAAGAGAGGGTTACAGAATATGATAAGACGCAGACTGAGGGCCCTTGTCCACGTTTCCATCCGAGGCGTTTGGGGTGGGCTTTGGGTTCGCCTTTGGAAAATGGTTTGGCGCACCGCGCTTTGCTCCGCAGAAGCTTTTCCGGCTTTTTTACTGCCCCGCGAAACCGGGAACGGCGATGGCAGAGTTTCGCCCTCGTGATTCTAAGCCCGCGCGAGTTGCCGCGTGGTCTAAGTGGGAGGCAAATTGGTAGACGCACAAATCGCCGATGGAATATTGGAGTTGCGCGTGCGTGGATTGCACAAGCTCTGGGCAATGAGAAATTCTATCCAGATTCCTCTTGCATCGATAGAACTCGTTCGTATCGACGCCGAGCGGGCCCGAGCAGGACCGGAAGGAACCCGCAATCCCGGAACGAGTATCCCGGGCGTACTCACGGCGGGAACTTTCCATGCAGGCGTCAATCGAACATTCTGGGACGTACACAATCCGGATAACGCGATAAGTATCAAACTCAGAAGTACTCAGGATCTTTTCGCCGGGATTGAGGACCGGTATGACGAGTTTATCGTGGAAGTCGCAGATCCGGCTGAAACAGTGGACCGCATCAATCGCGCACTGTCCAAAGCTCTGGAAGATGGCCGCAACTAATATGCAGAGCGTGCCGGGAACGAGCTAGCCTTTAGGACTCAGCAGCCGCATGATTTCCTTCATAGAGGCATGCGACGCGGCGACCTGCTGATCGCCGAAGATATGGGTCTCCAGTTCCAAACGGCCCGTGAAGCCATCACGCTCGAGTGCGCTCAAGATCGCGGGCCAATCCTGATGCTCCGGATAATCGAGCAGGCTCTTGCCCTTGACGTGCACATTCCAGTTTCGATCTTTGGGAAGCGATTCGTACCCGTCCGGATAGGGCTTCTCACCAAGCTCCAAACCATTAAGCGAATCCCAATTTATCCCCACATTGCGCGGCAGCAATTTGATAAGCTTCGCCGTCTCCGCCGTGGTGCCGGCATTCTGTGACGCCTCATTTTCAATAAGCAGCCTTATGCCCTCTTTTTCCGCGACCGCGGACAATGGGTCGATTATTTCGGCAATGCGCGGGAATAGCGATTCCGGCTCCGCCACCCGCGTAAACGTGAAAATGCGAAGCTGCGTGCAATCGAACGCATGGCAGGCGCGGATACCCAGACGAAGGTCCGCCATGCGGTCGTCGAACAGCGCTTTCTCCCGCGCCAGTCGCTTCTCCTTCGCGGCCGGCTCCTCAGGCCTCGAGCGTTTCGGCTCGGTGCCAGGCAGCCCAAATTTGAGAAACGGAGTGTCCAGGAACGAAATTCCTATGCCAGCATTCTTAAACTCGGCCTTGGCCTGTTGGAGCGCCGGCGGTTCCAGAGTGTGGTAGGAGATTTTCTTGGCATCATTTGACGGGATGTCCCGCAGCGAAAGCCATTGCATTCCAAACTTATGGGCGAATTCGATTGCCTCCGCCGGCGAACGCGACACCTCATCGGTAATAGCGCTCACGCGCGAGCTATCTATCCGCCGCGGAGCAGAGGGAGCGGGAAGCGCGGCAGCGATCGTGGCTGCAAGAAACGAACGGCGGTCCAAGTTTTTAACCTCCAAGATCCGGCGCACCGGCTAACGGGATTCTCAAGTTGAGTATACACCGAGCGGACCGCATCGCAGCGGCTGCGTTGGTCGGGCCATTACCACGCCGCCTCACATTTCACCGATTTCCGGCGCGAGGTTCCGATTCGAAAACCCGCGACCAAGCGGCATTAATGGTCTGGCCGTGGACCTTTGCAGTCTGCACCGACGAGGCCAGCATCGCTCTTGGTTGTCGCCGCGCTGGCCTACTCAGGGTCGGTGGAATCCTTCCAGCTCATCGTTCCATCCGCCCCGCTTGATGGCGTTCGGCCCGTGTGTTATACGTTCTGTATAACAGATCGCGCTTCCAGTGGGATGCGAAGAAGAACCAGTCGAACCAACAGAAGCACGCTGGCATAGATTTTGAATCTGCGTCGCGCGTATTCGCCGAATCCATGCATGATACTACGTCAGGGCGGCCGCGCGGACGACGTTTTCCCGACTGCCGAACCGTTTTGCGACGGGCTCGAGGGTAGTTCCGGGATCCTCGGGCCGCGGGTAACAACTACCCGCCGCCTAATCTCGGTTACGGGAAAATCTTCCGCCTCAAACGCACCTCACACTCTCTCAGCATGAATCCAACATCTGCAAGAAACTGAGTCCGGCTGAGGCCGACAACATAGTCTTGGCCGCATCCCCCAAAACGGTTAAGCGCGCTCGAACGGGCATCCTGTTGTGGTTGGGCATGACCCAAGGTAGGATCAGGAGGATGAGAATACCCGGGGTTCGACGCACCGCTCTGCTGAGTCTCGCGGCGGCGTGGGGAGCTTGTGCGCAGGGGCCGCCGATCGATTGGAAGGCGCAGCAGGCCGAGACGCTGGCCCGTTTCCGGGCGCTGGTGCAGATCGATTCCTCCAGCCCGGCAGGCAACGAGACGAGGGTGGTCGATTACCTGAAAGGCGCCCTTGCGGAGGCCGGGATTCCGGCGCAGGTCTTTGCGCAGGACCTGGCACGCGCGAACCTGGTGGCGCGCATCCCCGGTAACGGGAAGAAGCGGCCCGTGCTGCTGCTGGCGCACACCGACGTGGTCGCCGTGCAGCCCGAGAAGTGGCCCATGGACCCGTTTGCCGCCATCGTGAAGGACGGCTACGTGTGGGGGCGCGGCACGACGGACGATAAGGACAAGCTGGTCTCGAACCTCATGCTGATGTTGCTGCTGAAGCGCAGCGGCGTGACGCTGGACCGCGACATTATCTTTCTCGCCGAGTCGGGCGAGGAGAGCGCCACAGAGGCCGGCATCGATTTCATGGTGGAGAAGCACTTCGATGCCATCGATGCCGAGTTTGCGCTGACCGAGGGCGGCAGCGTAACCATTGAGGGCGGCAAGGCGACCGCCGTCACGGTTTCCACCACGGAGAAACTTCCGCGCCGGGCGAGGCTGGTGGCGACCGGAACGTCGGGCCACGGCTCCATTCCGCGCCTCGACAACGCGGTTGTGCACCTGAGCGCGGCGGTGGCGAAGGTGTCGGCCTGGGTGACGCCGCTCAGTCTGAACGATACCACTCGCGCGTACTTTGAGCGGCTGGCCGCGATTTCGCCGCCTGTCCGCGCGGCGCGCTTCCGGGCGCTGCTGAATCCGCAGCATCCGGCGTCGGTGGAGCGGTATCTGGCGGCCAATGAGCAGCAGCGTTATTCCATGCTGCGGACTTCAGTGGTCCCGACGATCATTAAAGGCGGCTTTCAAGCCAACGTGATTCCGTCCGAAGCTGAAGCTACGCTCGATATACGCATGACGCCGGGCGAGGACGCCGCGAAGTTCTTCGAAGCGATGGCGAAAGTGATTGACGATCCGTCGGTGAAGATCGTACCCACTACTTCGGCGAAGCGGCCGGCGGGACCGCCATCCGGGCTGAATACGGATATGTTTCGCGCGCTGGAAGCGGTGAGCAAACAGATGTATCCCGGTGCGGCCACGCTGCCGATGATGATGACGGGCGCGACGGATATGGCGGAGCTTCGCGCGAAGGGGATGCAGTGTTACGGGATCGGCCCGGAGAGCACCGACGAGGAGTTCGCCGCGCACGGGTGGCACAGCGATGTGGAGCGAGCCACGGCGGCGTCTATCTATAAGCTGGCCGAGTTCACGTGGAAGGCGGTGATGGAGGTTGCGGCGCCGAGATGAACCAATCCGGAAACGGCGCGCCGCGTGGCTGGGGCTATCTGCTTGTGGGGCAGGATGGCATCCTGCGCGGCGGTTGGCAACCGCATACTAGCAGCCTGTAGCAGGATTCAGCTGCCATTGCCGACTGCGGCGGAAACTGCTTTGGCCGCGGCGAAGGCCACGTTCTCGTCGATGTTGATGGTGACGCTGCCGAAGGTCTTTTCCTGGTCGAAGGCGCCCTGCCACATCGTCGCGAACGGAATGCCGGAGTCGGTGGGCTGGCTGACGCCGGGCGTGAAATCGGTGCCGCTACCGGTCACCCAAAACTGCAGATCCGCGCTTGCCGGCGCTGTCTTCGCTTTGAGTTCCACTGCATTTCGCATATGGCAGTAGATGGCGGGCAGGTAGTCTTTCCCCGCAAACTCGCTCAGCCACGCATTCACATAATCGATCATGTTCGCGGGAATCTGATCCATCGGTTCCACGTCCAGATACACCGCGCTGCCGGCGGGGAAGCCTTCGGACTGCATTTTCGCCAAAGCGTCCGCGCCGTGCTCGCGACCGCCGGCGGCATCGGGGGCTACGCTCGATCCGGGCCCTTGGGCTTGTCGTCCCACGTAGATCGCGACCGTGTCCCATCCCATGGTTAGTAATGCCTCGCGCTTGCCCATCCAGGACGCGTTGGGATGAGCGGGAGATGCCAGATAATAACCGACGAAGCCATAGGGCGAGAGTTGCTTCCACGCCTGCATCTGCGCCTCGCCGGGGTAAAACGCAGTATCAAAACCGGTGCGAACTGCGCCGGTTTCCACGGGCGGTCCGGGGGGCGCAGCTTTAGCGATCAGACTCGCCCAGGTTGCCGGGCCGGCGACGCCATCCACGACCAAGGGATTTCCCGAGGCGTCCACATTTTGAGCCTGGAAAGTTTTCACGGCGGCGCTGGTTTCGGGACCGAGGATGCCGTCTGCCGAAACGTCGAAGCCGAGGTCCGCGAGGCGCTGCTGAAGATCTTTCACGTCCTCGGAATCGGAGATGGGAAACTGCATTGAAGTGTGCCCTCCTCTAGTCGCGGCTCGACAGCTTCTCAAGCTATCACGCTCGCCGAATCATTTACGCTGGCGTAGTGACGTCAAGATCCAGAACGACCCGACGCTGACCGCGGTGACTATGAAGAATACCGCCAGTTTCAGAGTGATGGCAAAGCCGAGGATCGCGGCCGCGAATCCCCAGTACCAAGCCTCGGCTTTGAACCCCGCGGTCCAATTGGGTTGGCGTGCGGTGGAAGGAACGCGGGGCCGCAACGCAGGCAAGAGACGCGGGACGCGGCTGAGGTAGGCACTGTAGCGCTCCCCCTGGCTTGCGGAGAGTTCGGCCTCTTCGCGAAAAATCAGCCGGTAACAGAACACGATCATGGCTGCCGCGCAGACAGCCAGGCCGGTCCGGCTCATCATAGCCCCCATGGCGATCGCCATCAGAATATTAGCGAAGTACAGCGGGTTGCGCACGTGCCGGTAGGGTCCATCGGCGACCAGCGAGGCGGTCTTCACTTCGGATGCATAAACTACGCCGGCGTTGAGGTACGCAGAGGCCCAGGTGCGGACCAGAGCCGCGACGGCGAGTACGAGGGCGGCAAACGCGAACAGAAGGCGCGCTAACAGATCGGGGTCCATGTTCAATTTTGGGCCGAACCAGTTCGCGATAATCGCTGTGGCATTCTCGTGGTCGAGAGAGTACAGCGCGAAGGGGACGCCAATGATCAGGCCGAAGATGACTGCCCGGTTCGCGAACTCCCAGCCCGTGGCTTGCATGGAAGGAGGATAACATTCGCCGGCCTGATGAGAGCTTCGTTCCCGGAGCGACGTACAGGCGAGCATCCTACTGCTCGCCTGCCGCTACAGAGAGTTAATGCGCACTCGCCGCGCTAAGGCCGCGAAGGCACATTTTTCCTAATGATTTCCGCCACCGCCCGCATGCGCGACGCGTCCGCGGTTGTCTTCGCCGAGGCAGCGTCCTTATCGAGGTGTTTTCGTGGCCGGTCACCGCATGGATCGCTCCGAAGCTCTGAAGCGTCTTGAAACGCAAGCTGGTTATGAAATAAAATAACCTTCGAAGGTTCCTTCCTAAACCAAATCGATTATTTGACAGCTTCCCCGGCACGCCACGTCTATGTAGGTGCGAATCATGAAATCGGCGGCCCATCGACGGCGCGAGATTCTTTCCGGGCTGTTTGTGTGCGCGCTATTCGCCTTATGCGTGGTTCTCGGCATCCTGCAATACCGCTGGATCACGGAGGTCAACGTGACCGCCCGCGACCGCTTGCAGGAAGAGCTGCAACGCAGCCTCATGCGCCTCAGCCGGGATTTCGATTCCGAAATTGCTTCCAGTTGCGCCGCTCTCACTCCCGTGGATGTGGAGGCCGGTCCGCAGTTATTGCAGAATGAAGTCGCGGAGCGCTACACGCAGTGGAAGAAGAGCGCTCGCCACGGTCGCATCTTCGATCGCATAGCTATCGCCATCCCGAAGAGAACTACCATCGAGCTGCGCTCTCTCGATCTCGACCGGGGCGTGTTGGAGACGGTGGAATGGCCCCCGGCGTGGGATGCGATGAGAGACCGGTTACAAGCGAACCTCTCGGTTGGGCAGCCGCCGGAGGATGGCGCGGAGCCTCGACCCGGCCAGCAGGCGGAGCGGCGGCCGCCACCGCCGTCCGGCGATCACGGAGGCGGCGACCCTGGGGACAATCATGGGGACGGCAACCGCGGTGACCATGGCGGCGATGGACTTCTGTTCGAGGAGCCGCTGTTCGCGCCTGACCCAGGTTCCACTAGCCACGGCGGCCATCGGCCCCGTCCTTTCGACCACAGGGAGGCCGGCTGGCTCATCTTCGATTTGAATCTCGCTTACCTTCGCGACGTCATATTGCCGGACGTTTTGCAGCGCGACCTGGGCACTGCCGACGGCCTCGATTATCAGGTCGAGGTGGTCGCCAAGGCCGATCCTTCGTCGGTAATCTATCAATCCGACCCCGGCCAGTCTCAAGACATCGAAGCCAATGCCGACGCTTCCGTCAGTCTCTTCGATCCGCAGAATAATCTGGGATTCCGCCGCGCGGGTCCACAGGGTATGCGTGGACCCGCTTCCGGCCCAGGGCCCGGCGGGCGTGGCCCTGGGCCGGGTCCGGGCGCTGGGCCGGCGTACGAGTCGGGACGCTGGCGAATGTTCGTGCGCCATCGCGCCGGGTCGCTGGAAGCCGTCGTGGCGCAATCGCGCCTCCGCAACCTGGCGGTTACAGGGGGCGTCCTCCTGTTGATTCTCGCCACCGGCGCCGCGCTGATTCGCTACACGCGGCGCGCCCAACAGCTGGCGGACCTGCAGATGGATTTCGTGACCGGAGTCTCCCATGAATTGCGTACGCCGCTCACCGTGATCCACACCGCAGCTTACAACCTGCAAGGCAAGCTGGCCAACAACCCCGCCCAGGTGGAAAGATACGGCGCGCTGATTCAGCGGGAAAGCGGCAGACTCGGGGAATTGCTGGAGCAGGTCTTGCAATTCGCCAGCGCCAGTTCGGGGCGCGCGATTCGGGAGCGCGAACCGCTCTCGGTGGCAGCCATCATAGACGAAACCCTGGACCTCAGCCGGGCGGTGATCGAAGACGCTCACTGCGTGGTGGAAAAGATGGTCGATCCCGATCTTCCTCCGGTGCTCGGCGATGCCCGGGCGCTCCGCCAGGTTATCGAGAACCTGATCGGCAACGCCGCCAAGTATGGGGCATATGGATCGCTTCCCGGATCGGCGCACGGGTCGGCGCATGGGTCGGCGAATGGGCCACCCCGGGGCAACAACTGGATCGGTATATTCGCCTCGAAGACAACCGGCAATTCTCCGGCGGCCGTCGAGATTCGCGTCGCCGATCGCGGACCCGGTATTCCGGCGGACGAGCAGGAACACATTTTCGAACCGTTTTTCCGCGGCGCGCGCGCCGTTCAGGACCAGATTCATGGAACGGGACTGGGGCTAAGTCTCGTCAAGAAGATCGTGGAAGCGCACGGCGGCAGCATCCAGGTGAAAAGCGAGCCGATGAAGGGCGCCGAGTTCATTGTGCGCCTCCCCGCCGCTTCCGGTGGTGTTGCCGGATGAGCTCTCGCATACTTCTGGTGGAGGATGAGCCCGGTCTCGTCCTAACCCTCACCGATCTTCTCAGCGCGGAAGGATACGCCGTGGAGAGCGCTACTGACGGCCCGGCGGGACTCGCCATGGCGCTTAATGAGCGCTTCGACCTGATCGTGCTCGACATCATGCTGCCGGGCAAGAACGGATTGGAGATCTGCCGCGAGCTTCGCCGGCAGGGAAGAGACGTGGCGATTCTGGCGCTCACCGCCAAATCGCAATTGACCGACCGCGTAGTGGGCCTCAAGCTGGGCGCCGACGATTACATGGCGAAGCCATTTGAGCCACCGGAGCTGGTGGCGAGAATCGAGGCCCTCTTACGTCGTGTGAAGAGAGAACGGCTGACGCCGGTTATCCGTTTTGAGTTCGGCAGCGTGGAAATCGATTTCGAAAAGGGCACCGCCCGGAAAGCGGGTGCGCCCGTCGGTTTGGCGGGCAAGGAGCTGGATCTGCTTCGCTATCTCATCAATCACCGCGGCTCTGTAGTGCCGCGCGAAGAGTTGCTGCAAGCAGTCTGGGAATATCAACCAGGGGTCTCTTCGAGGACCATCGACGTACACGTCGCGTGGCTGCGCCAGAAGTTGGAAGACAACCCGCAATACCCGCAGTACATCCACACGGTCCGCGGCGTAGGCTACCGTTTCTCGGCGTGAGTGGGATAGGCCTCCCGGCCTGTCGTTTCCGACGGTTCAGCGCGTTGCCGGCTCGCGAGTAGCGCCGGCGGTCCTTGCCGCCGGTTCTTCTTCGTTCATGCACTCAGCCCGCGGCTGGACAGGCCAGGAGGCCTGTCCTACTGCGCCGTGGTCCACGCGTTCACTAAGTTGAACGCATTTACGCTTCCGATACCGTTAGCGAAGTTCCACCCCGAAGCCGTTCCAAACGCGGGTGTGTAGGATTTATCGGAACTGGAAAGCGCGCCATTCGCGACGCTCTGTTCACCACCGCCGCCGCGATGGCCCAATCCGCCGCCGCTGGTAGTGGTGGTCTCGCCGAAGCAATTCTCCGTGCCGCTGCAGTTCACATCGATATTGCCCAGCGTCACATTATGGAACACACACGAACTGACGCCCGGGTCTCCATTCGAAGAGTTACAGCTTGCCGTTGCCGCCAATTGATAGTAAACGTAATTCGGATTGCCCTGCACGCTGCCCGTCTTCTGGTTCACCAGGGCTTGAATGCCAGCCATAATCGGCGAAGCAAACGACGTTCCGCCCGCGCCGGCCCAATTGCTGGGATCGCCCGTGCATGGCGCGCCGCCATTCCTCGTATCCGACCAGCACATCACGTAGTAGTGTCCCCACACTCCCGTCCCGGCGAACAAAGAGACATCCGGAATATCGCGCACGCCATCGCCGGGAACTCCGGCCAGGCTTTGCCATGAGGGCTTCGCGTATCCCTGGCACGTTCCGCTCACGATGCCGCTCGCGCTCGGATTCCCAGTGGCGCAGCCGCTCGGGCCGCCGCTGCCCGCTTCCACTTCCACCAGCCCATCTTGCCGCGCAGCGGAACTCGCGCAGAACCCGTCCGCGCCGTAGGTGGCGGTATAACCCAACACGCTCGCAAGCAGACTGCTCGCGCAGGAATCGTCCCAGGGAATCTCAGGTATGTAAGATAGAGCCGAGCCGTAGGTGGGCGAATTGGTTGAGTTCCAATAAGTAGAGTTCGTGCCGGCGTAAGAGTCGCCAAAATCGGTTCCGCCGACGGCGACATTATATGGCGTGGACGCCCAGGCACTCACGCCGATTCCATGCGTGGCTCCAGTGGCTCCGGCGTCGCAACTGGCCGCGCCTTCATCGCCCGCCGCGACGAAAACCGAAACGCCTTCGGCCACCGCCTGCTGAAACGCTGAGCTGAAAGCCGCATTCGACGCGGCGCCGTTTTCAGCCTCGCATTGGCCATAACTGATACTGACTACGGCCGGCGGAGTGGCGCCTCCAATCAGATTCTCCAGCGCAATAAAGCCGCCGAAAGTGGTCCTGGTATCGGCGCACGACGCCAGAACAATGGAAGCGCCGGGCGCGGCCGCGCTGGCATATTCGGCGTCGAGCGTGGCTTCGCCGTCGTCCCCGCCGCTGGGTACGCCTGGGTTCGCGCAGTTGCCAGCCGAGCCCGACGGATGAAGCGTGGTCAGAGAGCCGGAAGTGTATTGCGATAGCCCGAACGTGGACCGGAAAGTATCCCAATCGGCAGTGTTATACAGGTTGCTGTCCTCGATGACGGCGATGGTCTGCCCCGCGCCCGTGGTGCCGGCGCTGAAGAGCGGCGTCAGGTTGTAGATGGTTGCCAGATCGGCCGGAGTCACAGCTTGAACGGTAGAGCCTTGATACGTATATGTGAACTGTGGGCGGCTTTTCTTCATCGTGTGCGGCGTGAAATTGTGCAGCGAGACGACGCCCGCCACCGCCGGCGCCAAGGCTGCGGGAATCTGCGGATCGCTCATATTCGCGATATGCCGCGCGCCGTTGACCGAAAGGTAATGAATCTCCGTGTGGAGAGCCTGCCGCACCTGACCGGCATTGCCGGAAAAATCGATAGCCATCCGGCCGGGGTAAACGGAATTGACCGTGAAACCCCGCGACTGCAGCCACAAAGTGATCGTATTCACATCCTGTTGTGAGGCGCCGTACGTTTGTCCAAACTGTTCGGCAGTCATCCATTTATGGAAGTTTGGCGATTTGGGATTGTGCAGCTGGTCGATGAATTGCCGCAAAGCCTGCTCTTGCGCGGCGGACCGCTGCAATTGCAACTGCATGTGGTCCATCGAAAGATCGTCCGGAACCGCCCCCAAGTCATTCTGTGCATTGGCTTCGGGACGTGTGTTACCCGAAAGCATTTGAAGACGCGTGTTATCGACTTGCTGGGTGATTAGCGGGCGCCGCGCCGTCTGGGACAGAAGCGCGAATGGAAGGGTCAGAACACAGATAACCACTGCAAAGTAATGAGGAAGACGAGAAGACATTAGGACTCCACGGGTCAATTGTGACATACGGCCACGGTTATACGGACGTAACGCGTACTAGCGGGTTTCGGAATAGCTGCCATTTTAACGTTCTTAGCAGAGCTTTTTTGCCGGTCCGGGCATACGCGATCTTTAGACAGATCATGCGATTACGGCGAACGGCGCCTTCCCTGGCGAGCAGTACCATATAAGGTTAGGACGGCGGGGCCGGCAGAAACGTTGAGTTGGCGCGCGCGTCGGGCCTGGAACCAACCGGCTTTCGGTCCCGTTTACTCTAGTGTGCGGTTGGTTCTGCCATTAGCCGCCTGCCTCACGGTTTCCGCCTTTTCCCAGGATGCACGCGAGATCGTGCGCCGGTCCGTCGAGTTGGATCAGGCCAACTGGATTCGAAGGGCCGATTACACCTGGGTGGGCCGCTCGCGCGAGCGCCATTTCGATTCGCATAATCACGTCACTTCAGACCGCCGGGAGGCTTGGGAAACCATCGTTTTGGATGGTCAGCCCTTTCAGCGAATGCTGGAGCGGGATGGCCAACCCCTGCCGCCCGAAGAGCAGCGGAAGCAACAGCAGAAACTGGACAAGTCAACTGCCAGGCTGGCAAGCGAAACTCCGGAACAAAAGCAGCGCCGCGCCGCCGATTATGAGAAAGAGCGCCGCCGGGAGCGCGAATTCCTGCTGGAAATACCGGACGCTTACAATTTGCGGCTGGAAGGAAGCGATAAGGTTGACGGGCACGATGTGTGGGTGGTCTCGGGCGCGCCAAAACCAGGTTATCGCCCTAAGAGCCGCGACGGCGCGGCGCTGCTGAAGATCCACGGCAAGATGTGGATTGAAAAGGCGGGATATCAGTGGGTCCGGCTGGAGGCCGAAACCACGCAGACCATCTCGTTCGGTTGGTTTCTCGCCTGGCTGAACCCCGGCGCGAAGCTGGTCTTGGAGCAAGCGCGGATCAACGATGAAGTCTGGCTGCCTACCCGCGAGTATTTGAGCGGCAGCGGACGGATCGGACTGGTGAAGAGGGTGGCGGAGGATCAGGAAGTCACCTGGAGCGACTATAAGAAGTTCCGCGTCGATTCCAAAGTAATAACTGAAGGGCAGTAAGCGCGGCGGACACCTCCAGTTGAAAACGACGTCGAGCATCCACCTTCGCTGCGACCTTGCGCCGCCGTAGGAAGAAGTCTTGCCTTGAGACGGATGAGATGGAGCGGGCGAACTGAGTGCCACATGTCCATCCGTCCTCAAATATTCGTCCTCACATATCCGGTCTCACATATCGATCCCAGCCACGTTTTTGCCGGTCTGTGACCTGTTTGTCATCAGTTCCTAACTTCCATTTTCGATAATTGACAGCAGACATGATGTCGCGAAACTCCGGCCAGGCGCTGGTTCGCGCTTCTTGGCGATTTGTTGCCGACGTCGCTCAACCTGCGTCCGCGATCCGGAAGAATGGGGAACATGGAAACGAGCCTAAGGGCGAAAAGATTGGTCTTCGTAGGGTTTGCGTGCTTGATCCCGGCGCAATGGCATGCGGACCTTCGCGCGCAAGAGTTACCGCGCAACACTTGTCAACGCCCGCCGGCCGGGAGCGCCGTCCCAGAACCGGAAGACTTACGCAGCCGAAACGGGGAACTGAAAGTCGACCTGACCATTCACAACTACACTGAGGCGGGCGGCTCAATTCGCTACTGTTACACCACTGCGGACGGCAAAGAGTCACCTAACCTGCGGCTGAATCCCGGCGACCTTCTCGTTCTGACTTTGAAGAACGCTTTGACGGATGCCGGCGATGGGGCCGGCGGGGCCGCGCAGCATCATGCGCATGCGGGTGTCCATGCAGGTACTCATGCGGATGCCAGGCAGAGTACCGACCCGTGTATGAGCGGCTTGATGACGGCGACTTCAACCAATCTTCATTTCCACGGATTGACTGTTCCGCCGGTTTGCCATCAAGACGATGTCCTCAACACATCGATCCAACCAGCGGACGCGCCGTTCGAGTATCGTTTCCGCATTCCGGAAAACGAACCGCCGGGATTGTATTGGTACCACCCGCATATTCACGGGTTTAGTAAAGTCCAGGTTCTGGGCGGAGCGTCAGGCGCGCTCATCGTGGAAGGAATCGAGCGTGCTGTCAGGGAAGCGGCAGGTTTGCCGGAACGAGTGCTGATTATTCGCGATCGGGATTTGCTGAACCCGGATGCGCCACCCTCTAAATCTGAGCCCGTTGTGCCCAAAATGCTCATCGATCGCGACGGCGACGCTGCGAATAACGGTACGGGCTTCGGCAAGCCGGCCAAGGATCTCTCGATCAATTTTGTGCCTGTCCCCTATCCGGACTATCCGCCGGCTGTAATCGAGATGAAACCCGAGGAGCGGCAACTGTGGCGCGTGTTGAATGCCTCCGCCATCACGTACCTCAACCTGGAAGTCCTGTTCAATCGCGTCCCGCAGCCACTTGGCCTGGTAGCTCTGGACGGCGTGCCCCTGAACGAGAACGGAAAATCCGGTGATTCGGTCAACTGGCAAACTCACCTTGGCGTGCCGCCCGGCGCGCGGATGGAATTCATTGTGAAGGGACCTCCTTTGGGCACAACGGGGCTCTTCGTCACCAGAAGCGTGGACACGGGACCGGGCGGCGAAAACGATCCCAACCGAGCGATTGCCAGAATTACAGCTTCGGAAAATGCCCCGGAGCCGCGCTCGAAGCTTACCGCCTCACCCACGCCTCTACCCGCGGCCAGCGTGCCATGGCTGGGAGATGTGGCCCCTGTACGCACGCGGAGGCTGTACTTCTCCGAGAAGCCGCTCGATCCCGACAAACCGAACGGCGCGATGGAGTTTTACATCACTGTGGACGGCCAGGCGCCCGTAGCGTTCGATCCAAAATCAGGCCTGCCGAATATCGTCGCAAAGCAGGGAACGGTGGAAGATTGGATCGTAGAGAACCGGTCGAATGAGCTCCATGCGTTCCACATCCATCAACTGCACTTCATGCTGCTCAACTATCTCGGGAGACCGGTGAATGAGCCGTTCCTCCGCGACACCGTCAACGTACCTTATTACAACGGAAGATCGCTCGAATACCCAAGTGTAAGATTACGAATGGATTTTCGCGATCCGAATACCATCGGCACGTTTTTATATCATTGCCACCTGCTGGAACACGAGGACGGGGGAATGATGGGCCTGATCCGAGTAGAAGCAGGCGCGGCGCAAACTCCCCAATCGGGAACTCCCCCGAAGTAACTCGAATTTTACCGTAGGGACATTCAATTGAAACATCCCGCTTTAATAATAGACAGGGTTGGCTAGACATTGTTGGTTGTACATCGCCACACACAGAATGGAGCATGAATGACTCTCAGAAGACCTATAACGAATGCCTTACAGTGTTTGCGCTTCGGACTGGCGTCCCTTGCGCTCTTCCAGTTGACAATTGGCACGTCGTTGTTCGCCCAACAGACCGGCGACGCCGATACGACAACGCCTATCAAACATGTCATTGTGATCATCGGTGAAAACCGCAGCTTTGACCACGTCTTTGCGACTTATCAGCCCTTGCGGGGGCAAACAGTCTGGAATCTGCTTTCGGAAGGGATAATCAACGCCGACGGCACGCCCGGGCCCAACTTTTCCTACGCGGCGCAGCAAGCATCCACGGACGAGCCGCCCAGCACGTTCCTGCTGAGTCCGCCCAAGACTGCGTTCCCGAACCAGGTTCTGCCAGCGCCGCTGGTTGGGGGCCCCTCGGACTCCTATGTTCCGGGAGACAGCCTGACTCTTGCCCAGCAATCCGAAAACGGGTTACCCACGAGTTATTATCCATTTCTGATTTCCGGAGGCTCGGGATTGAAGTCCCAGACTCCCGACACGCGAATTACGGGAGTCAATTCGTTGCCGCCGGGTCCCTTTCAATTGACGAACGGCATCAGTTTTCTATACAACTCCTATTCGGCAAGTCCGGTGCATCGGTTCTACCAGATGTGGCAACAGATGGATTGCAGCCTGGCTCACGCCAGTTATGAGAATCCTTCAGGTTGCGATAACGCCTTGTTCCCCTGGGTAGAAGTGACCGAGGGCGCCGGCGGCAATGGCATCACGCCACCCTCGACCTTCAGTACCGAATACTCGCTCAATTCGACGACGACTGGCGAGGGGTCTACGGCCATGGGATTCTACAATGTCCAAAATGGCGACGTCCCGTACTTCAGGAGCCTCGCCGACAATTACGCGATGAGCGATAATTTCCACCAATCCGTGGCTGGCGGCACCGGCGCGAACCACATTATGCTCGGGCACGGCGATGCGATCTGGTTCAGCGACGGGAACGGCAACGCCGCCGTTCCGCCTCACAACGTTCAAGTGGCCGCAGGCACGGCAAACGCGGGCGTGGTGGATGAGGTCGAAAATCCGAATCCGGCCGCCGGCACGAACAACTGGTATACGGAGGATGGTTACGGAGGCGGTTCTTTCGGCGCGGCTTCCTATGGCGGAGGATCGTATACGAATTGCTCGGACACGACACAGCCCGGAGTTGCTCCGATTGTGACTTACCTTCAGTCTCTGGCGCGTCCAATCAATCCGAACTGCCAGGCGGGCCACTATTACCTGCTGAACAACTATAACCCCGGCTACTTCGGCAACGGCAACAACGCGTATACGGACACGAACCCCAGCAACACTGTATTCACCATTCCACCTTCCTCGGTGCCCAGCATCGGCGACTCACTGATTGCCGCCAACATTTCGTGGAAGTATTACGGCGATCAGTGGAATAACTATGTGCCGGACCCCTATCAGCTGAACTTTTCGGCGATGGGCGCGACCACCGACGAGTATTGCAACATCTGCAACCCATTCCAATACGACACGTCCATCATGGCTAACGCCGCTGTGCGCACTGCGCACATCCAGGACACGGCCAATCTCTACAGCGATATCCAAGCCGGAACACTGCCGGCGGTTTCCTTCGTCAAGCCCAGCGGGCTCGTCGACGGTCATCCGTCATCTTCGAAACTAGATCTGTTCGAGGGCTTCTCGCAGAAGATTGTGGAGGCGGTTCAGGCCAATCCCAGTCTCTGGAGCGATACTGCGATCTTGATCACCTTCGACGAGGGGGGCGGCTTTTACGATTCGGGTTATGTTCAGCCACTCGATTACTTCGGGGACGGTACGCGGATTCCAATGATCGTTGTATCTCCGTACACGCGGGCCGGACACATTTCGCATGATTATGCGGATCACGTTTCCATTCTGAAATTCATCGAGAGGAACTGGAGCCTGGGGCCTGTGACAACACGCAGCCGCGACAATCTCCCCAACCCGGTGATGAGCCCGGCCAATCCCTACGTGCCGGACAATACGCCGGCGATCAGCGACCTGTTCGACCTTTTCAGCTTCAGTCAAAGCAACCGTTAATCGGACGAACGGCTTAGTTCGTCAACGGCCGTAACGGATGTGCAGGCGCCGAGAGCCATAACCCGGGCTTCGGCGTCCTGCTCGTTCGGCGGCTAACTACAAATGGAACTTCGGACGCCGGCTCTTGGCGCAGGTAATCGGATCGTGGT
Organism: Bryobacteraceae bacterium; assembly: GCA_049522755.1. Classification (GTDB taxonomy): domain Bacteria; phylum Acidobacteriota; class Terriglobia; order Bryobacterales; family Bryobacteraceae; genus PALSA-243. Next base: position 49,853 of record JBEKNN010000006.1, read on the forward strand.
CATGTCGCGCGGCAGTTCGATGCGGCGGAAGTCGCGACCGACGCGCTGGCTTCGGCGGCTTCCGCTAGCCGGCGGCTAGTTCGTACAAATATTCCACCTGCGATCGGACGCCGCCGTCGAAACCTCTCACCTTCGGATTGGACGATTCGATGACCAGGTATTCGTCGGGTGCGTGCGCGCCGTTGCCATGTCCGAGGCCGAAATGGCCGGCAGGCAGGTTTAGCGGCTCACCGGTAAAGACGTACCCCGGCCACGATCCGGCGAGCCGGGGCCAGAATACCGGCTCGATTCCGCTCCGGCGATAGACCGCAGCCTGGGCTCCTATGAGAGCCGACTTCTGCGGCGTGGTGGTGGGATCGTAGCCGCCGGTCATATTCACTTCGATATCGGCGAATCCGCGCTTTGCGAGATGCGCTTTCAGTGCGGCAAGCGCATCCTTCGCGGTCATGTTGGGCACCAGGCGCAGGTCGAGTTTGGCCACGGCGCGATGCGGGAGAATGGTTTTGCCGCCCGGCCCGGTATATCCGGCGACGAGCCCTTCAATGTTGACGGTCGGGCGTCCCGCGAGCAATTCGAGCGATTCCAGCCAATCGACGTCGTGGACCCAGTGTTCCACGCCCATCTGCTTCTTGGCGAGGTCCTCGTTCTGGCGCTTGGCCGCTTCGCGAATGAGGGCTTTCTCCTCGGGGTTCAGAGGGCGGACCTTGTCCATGTAGCCGTCGATGGCGGGCGTGTGGCCGTCGGCGCCGACGAGCGTGGCCAACGCCTGCACCAGGTGCCAGGCGGGACTATCGACGCGGGCCTCGTTTGAGGAATGGAGGTCCTGCTTCGGTCCGCGATGCCAGCGCTCGCCGCTCGATACGAGCTCGAGTTCCACTACGCCCTTGGCGCCAAGATTGATGGTGACGGTTCCATCGGGGGCCTGCATAGGCATGGGCATGTAAACGCCGGTGCATTTCCCGAAAGCGGCCAGAATGTCGGGCCGGTGGACAATCTGCGGAAAGTGAGGAGATCCGATCTCCTCCTCGCCTTCCGCCACGAACACAAGATTGACGGGCAGCTTGCGCCGGGCCCCGCGAAACGCGTGCAGGGCGGCAAGCCACATGGCTTCGGGGCCGCGCTGATTGACCGCGCCGCGGCCGATCAGAACCTTACCAAAATCCGGCTTGTCGACGATCCGCGCTTCGAAGGGAGGGGAAGTCCATTCGGAGGGATCTGCCTGCTTCACGTCGTACATGAAATAGATGCCGACGGTTTTCGGCGCGCCGGCATCGAGCGTGGCGAAGACTCCGGGGTGGCCATCGGTGGAAACTTTCTTCACCTCGCCGAAGCCGGCGTCCTTGAGCATGCTCATCATGAGATCGCAGCCTGCATCCATGCCGCGGTTTTCGGCGGCAATGGCGGGCTGGCGAATCCAGTTCTGAAGCCGCTGGACAGCCTCGTCGTGGCGTCTGGCGATTTCCGCGTCAAGCGGTTTCAGGTCCGCGTCTTCGAGGGCGCGTGCGCGTCTGGCCGAAATCAGTGCGGCCGCTGCTGCGGTGCTTTGCACGAAAAGGCGACGGTTGAGGCGAGTCATAGTTTACCGATTATGCGAAGGCCGCCGGCGAAATGCAAGCGCGGCCAACTCTGGGATTAACGTGCCTGAGCGGAACCGGCTGCAGAGCTGCACCGAGTCAGCTCTCGCCTCGCGGAGAAATGGGCACTCACTGAGGCGATTTTCCATTGAGAACGGCGGATGCCTGGCGTGAGACGGACTACCGGAGGCGCCGCGCCCTTTGACGCGCTTCTCAGGCTCAATTCCGCCGGGATTCAAACGCCAAGAAAGGGATTCCGCACGGTGACGCCGGCGAGAACCGATCCGTGCCCCAGATCTTCACTGTAGAGAACCGCGGCGTTGGCGGCGCGGGCGGCATGCACGATCATGGCATCCCAAAACGAGATTCGGATTAGACGGTGGAGTTCGATGGCGGCGATCGCGTCGCGCTCGGTGAAACGGACTACTTTGCTCCGGCCAGGATTTCGACCTTGCGTTGCGCGGTTTCCGCCGCCACCCCCAGCTTCCGTGTGGCAGCGGAGAAGTATTCTTGCAGCACTTGTGCAATGAAACGACGCACGAATTCCGCCGCCGATGCTCCACTATTAGAGAAATTGCGCGCTCCGGTTTTCCGGGGGCGGATACATCGTCGGCGTAAATCAAAATGTTGGCATCGAAAAATGCCCGGCCGGTCATCGCCGCTCGTGGAGCTCATCGCGGTCGAATTTCCAACCGCGCTAGTCGCCGTTCGCAAGCCGGGAGAGTTTCTCGAACTCGGCCGCGCCCGCGGCGGGGTCGCTCTTGCCGGCAAGTTGTTCCAGATACTCCAGAACCAGTTGGTTCACGCTACTGCGCACCCCGCGACAGCAGCATGGCTTTCACTGTGTGGAAAATGATGTAGACGTCCAGGCTCATCGTCATGTTCTTGATGTAGTACAAATCGTACTCGAGCTTGGTGACTGTGTCTTCCAGCGTGTCCCCGTACTTGTAGTTGATCTGCGCCCAGCCCGTAATCCCCGGCCGGATGCAGTGCCGCTGGCGGTAGTAGGGGATTTTCTCGGAGAGCGCTTTCACGAACTCGGGGCGCTCCGGCCTGGGCCCAACCATGGACATCTCGCCCCGCAAGACGTTGTAGATTTGCGGCAGCTCATCGAAACGGATTTTGCGGATGATCTTGCCGACCGGCGTCACGCGCGGATCGTCCTTGCTGGCCCAGACCGCGCCGGTGGCCGCTTCCGCATCCGCCCGCATGGAGCGGAATTTGTACACCGTGAACGGAGCGCCGTTGAGGCCCACGCGCACCTGCCGATAAAGCACCGGGCCGGGCGAGGTGAGCTTCACCGCCAGTGCCGTGAGCGCCATAATGGGAAGCGAAACCACCGCGCCGATTGCCGCTACGCCGGTGTTCATCAGGTTTTGAAACACAAGGCTGGTGCCCCGCGGCCCCAGCTCGCCCGAGTAGATCAGCTGCGACGTGCGGATTTCCGTCAGACACACGCGGCCGCACAGCCGCTCGTAAACATTCGCCGCCTCTTCGATGATGTACCCCGCGAAACGCAGCTCCAGCAAATCGTTCATCGGCATCCGGTTGCGCCGCTCGAACATGCCCACAACGATGCGGCTGGGCCTGGTGGCAGCCACGATCTCCATCAGCGAGGAAATCACGCCGAGCACTTTGCCCCCGGGCAGCTCGGTCCCCTGCTCGTGGGATTCGTCCACGTAGCCGGCTACCACCAGGCCGGTCTCCGGATGCTTGGCGATGTGTTGGGCGATATCCACGAGCAAAGGGCTCGCTCCAACCAGCAGGACGCGCTCGCCGCCCACCATCTTCAGAGCGAACTCCGAGAAAAAGACTCGCCAGCCGAATATCGCAATCACCGCGAATGTATTGCCCAACACCATGACGCGGATGGGCACGCGAAAATTGGGATTCAGATAGGCAAGGAAGCCCTGCACGAGGAAGCAAACCCCGATCACCAGGCAGAGCTGTTGCAGAAGCTCGAGGCGCGAGTGAACGCGGATGCGGGAGTAGAGGTCGTTGAAGTGCAGGCCGATTACGATGCTGGCCACCACCACCAGAATTCGCGGCAAGCCGCCCTCGTAGAGCAGAAAAATGGTGGGGTCGAACGGAAGAACCAGATAGCACGCCAGGATGAACGACGAAACAATCAGCACCAGCTCGCACAAAAAGACCGCGACGGTTCCTGCCGGAATGAAAACCCGAAATAAACGAATCATTCTGAGGTTGTGTTGCCGATCTGCGCCAAACCAGGCAGTACTAATAGTATATGTCGCTTCGCGGCTCGTCCCCGCACTTTGCCGGCTGCCTTAACTAAAGACAACACAAGTTCCACAACCAAATACGGGATAGTGTTAACCACCCCAAACCTCAATAATTAGGTTTCAGGCGAACTGCCAGAGCCGAGACCGCCGGGTGAGAGGCTTCTACCCGCGGATCCGCAGCGCAGGGAGGGTACATTTCGTGAAGGTGGTCATACTGTGTGGCGGGTTGGGAACGCGACTTCGTGAGGAAACCGAATTCCGCCCCAAGCCGATGGTCGAAGTGGGCGGCCGGCCCATTCTGTGGCACATCATGAAAACCTATGCGCACCACGGCTTCCACGAGTTCGTGCTCTGTCTGGGCTATCGCGGCAACAACATCAAGGAATATTTCCTGAACTACGAGGCGATGAACAACGATTTCTCCATCTGCCTGGGCCAGAAATCGCAGATACGCTACCACGATCGGCACACCGAGCAGGGATTCGGCGTAACTCTAGCCGACACCGGCCTCAATTGCATGACGGGCGGACGCATCCGCAAGATCGAAAAATACGTCGACGGCGAAACATTTCTGCTGACTTATGGCGATGGCGTATGCAACGTCAATATCCGCGACCTGGTGGAATTCCACAAGAGCCACGGCAAAATCGCCACCGTCACCACCATTCCGCCCATCTCCCGGTTCGGCATGCTCGAGCTCGCCGCCGAAGACCGCGTGCAACGCTTCACAGAGAAGCCCAAGACCGACGGCTGGATGAGCGCCGGTTACTTCGTGCTCAACCGCGAGGTATTCGATTACCTGGACGGCGGCGACGATTGCATTTTCGAGCGCGACCCGTTGGAGCAACTGGCGCTCGACGGACAACTGATGGCCTATCGACACGACGGATTTTTCTACGCTATGGACACCTATCGCGACCATCAGCACCTCAACGATGTATGGAACGGCGGCGACGCCCCGTGGAGGGTTTGGGCATGACGAACGCCTTTTGGCAGGATCGTCCGGTGCTGGTCACCGGGGCCACCGGATTGTTAGGATCATGGCTGACGCGCCGTCTGGTGGAGGCCGGGGCCAACGTGGTGTGCCTGGTGCGCGATTGGGTGCCGCAGAGCGAATTGGTGCGGTCGCGGGTCCTTGATCGCGTGAAAGTGGTTCGCGGCGACATTCGCGACCGCGACGTGCTGGAGCGCGCTATCGGGGAGTATGAAGCCGACACGGTGATTCACCTGGCGGCGCAGGCCATTGTCGGCATTGCCAATCGCAATCCGGTGTCCACCTTCGAGAGCAATATTCAAGGCACGTGGAATCTGCTGGAAGCCTGCCGCCGCTCGCCCAGCGTGAAATCGATCGTAGTTGCGTCGTCCGATAAAGCCTACGGCGATCAGGAGCGTCTGCCGTACTGCGAGGACGCGCCGCTGCAGGGCCGCCATCCCTACGACGTCAGCAAGTCGTGCGCCGACCTGATCGCGCAGACCTATGCCCACACTTACGGCCTGCCGGTGGCCGTGACCCGCTGCGGCAATTTTTACGGCGGCGGCGATTTGAACTGGAACCGCATTGTGCCGGGGACCATTCGTTCGGTGCTGCGCGGCGAGCGCCCGATTATCCGCTCCGACGGTCAGAATGTGCGCGATTATTTCTACGTGGAAGACGGCGCCGCGGCTTACATGCTGCTCGCCGAGCAGCTCCACGGGCGCCCCGAGCTGCGCGGCCAGGCGTTCAATTTTTCGAATGAAACCGAAACCACGGTGCTCGAACTGGTGCGGCGCGTGCTCGATGCGATGCAATCGGATCTGGAGCCGGTGGTGCTTAACGAAGCGTCGAACGAGATCCGCCTGCAGTTCCTGAGCGCCGCGCACGCGCGCCGGACGCTGCCCTGGTCGCCGCTCTACACGCTGGACGAAGGCATGCGCCGGACTGTCGCCTGGTACGAGGATTTTCTGAGGGCGTCGTACACGACCATCGATCGCCGCCAGCCTGCGTGCGCGTAATAGACGTTCTGCGCGCGCTGCTTCCCGAAAAAAATCGCGGGCGATAGTGCGAACGAGGGCGGCTATTGCTTGATTACCGTGCCATCGAGCCGGCGGATCTCGCCCCAGCCGCCATTCAGGTTGTTCGCTCCGTTGGTAAACGGCGCTTTCGCCGCGGCTTTTTCATCCACCTCGATGCCCCAGCCCGGCTTCTCGCTGACCCAAAGATATCCGTCCTTCATCACCGGGCAGCCAGCGAAGATTTCCTGGGTGCGCGGATTAAACGGCGAGTATTCCTGAATCCCGAAGTTATAGCTCACCAGATCGAGCGTCACATTCGCCATGTGTCCGATGGGCGATACGTCGCCCGGACCGTGCCAGGCAGTCTTGACGCCGTAGATCTCGCTCATGATCGCGATCTTGCGCGCCGGTGAAAACCCGCCCGTCTGCGAAACGTGTACGCGGATGTAGTCGATGAGGCGTTCCCCGATCAGCGGCGTCCACTCGTGCGGGCTGTTGAAGAGCTCTCCCATGGCGATCGGCGTGGCGCATTGCTGGCGAATCTGCCGGAAATATGCGATGTCCTCCGGCGACAGCGGGTCTTCCAGGAAGAACATCTTGAATTTCTCCGCATCCTTGCAGAACTGCACCGCCTGGTTCGGCGAGACGCGCTCATGCATGTCGTGAAGCAGCTCGATCTCATCGCCCAATTCCTTGCGGCAGACCTCAAATAGCTTCAAGGCGCGGCGGGTGTAATAGGCGGGCTCGAAAACCGGCTTATCGTGCAGGGCCTTGATGGGGCTGTCGCCGTGCGCGCTGCCGTATCCGGCCATTCCCGGCACGCCCACCTGGACGCGCACGTGACGGAAGCCTTGCGCCATGTAGCGCTTGGCGGATTCGACTACGTTCGGAAAATCGGCGCCGTCGGCGTGGCCATAACTGGCGGCAGCCTCGCGGCATTTGCCGCCCGCGAGTTGATACACCGGCATGCCCGCCTGGCGGCCCTTGATGTCCCAGAGAGCTTGATCGATGCCGCTGATCGCGTTGTTCAGCACCGGGCCGTTCTTCCAATAGGAACTGTCGTAACACGATTGCCAGATATCCTCGATCCGGTCAGTCGTCTTACCGAGGAGAAACGGCTTGAGATACCTCTCTACCGCCGGCTTCACTAAGTCGGCCCGCTGAGTAAATGTAGCGCAGCCGTAGCCATACAGCCCGTCCTGGTCGGTAGTGATCTTGACTACCGTCAGCCGCACGCCGGCGGGCTGACACTCAATCACGCCGATGTCTTTGATTTTCGGGACAGACAATCCGCGGGTGGCGCGGGCCGTCTGTTCCTGAGCCTTAATTTCGCGGGGAGTGAGGAGGCTCAAGAGCCCGGCCGCTCCGGTTGCACGCAGTAAGTCGCGACGTTTTATCGCCATGTCAAATCACTCCTTGTTAGTCAACGCCACCATGTTAGTCAACCCCACCACACTTCGCCAGGGGCCAGATGAGCCCTGGCAACATCGGGGTTCAATTCAATACCATAACCAGGCTTGTCCTGGATAGTGAAGTAGCCGTTCTCCCAGAATGGACCTTCGCGAACGACCAGATTCGGCCACCAGTCAACCCAGTTGGCCAACTCATGTATGCGGAACTCGCGCATGGCGGAGGCGGCGTGGCAGGAAGCGATGGTACCCACCGGGCTCGCCGGATTGTGGCACGCGGTCCAAATGTAATAAAGGTCGGCGAGATCGGAGATCTTCTTGGACTCCAGCAAGCCGCCGGATTTCGGAATATCGATGTGCACCCCGGAGCACGCCTGCATTTCGATGAGCCGGCGAAAGCCCTGGCGTCCATAGAGATTCTCTCCGGTGCAGACGGGAATGCCGATGGCGTGCGTGACCCGCGCCATCGCTTCGATGTTATCCGGCGGCACGGGATCTTCGATCCACATGGGTTTCACCGGTTCGAGCTCGCGCGCCAGGCGAATGACATCCTGCGTGTCATAGCGCCAGTGGCACTCGATGGCGAAATCCGCATCCGGGCCGAGCGTCTCGCGTACTGTCTCCATTCCCTTTACGATACGCCGATAGTCGCGCTGCGTGAGACCGCGGGCGTATGGATCGTGCCCGGGCTCTTTGAATTCCGGGTCAGCCTTCAAGGGCACGCCGTCGCCCTGGAATTTGAAGGCCGTCCATCCCCACTTCTCGGCGCGCGCGGCTTCAGCCTGGGCGCGCCAGGCGGCCGGGTCTTCCACCTGGCCGACGGCCTGAAGCGTGCGGTAAAAGCGGACGCGGTCGCGGAACCTTCCACCCAGCAGATTGCAGACCGGAGTTTGGAGGATGCGCCCGCACAGATCCCATAAGGCGATTTCGATCCCGCTGGCCGCGGTGACCGTGACTCCGGCGATAGCGCCGGCGCCCGCGCTCTGCATCAGCATTTTGGTGTAGAGCTTGTCGACGTTGAGTGGATCTTCGCCGATGACGATCGGCGCCATTTTGTTGAGGACGAGGTCCTTCACGCCCCAGCCCCAGTAGGCTTCGCCGATGCCGTAGAGGCCGGAATCGGTCTCGATTTTGATGAGATTCCAGTCCCAGGTTCCACGCACGATCATGCACTTGACGCCGGTGATTTTCACCTTGTTCTTGAAGGCGGCAGCGACGCGCTGAAAGGGACCGTCGAACAGACAACCGGCGGCCGCGGCGCGGAGAAAATCGCGGCGGTTCATAGGGGTTCGGCGATACTATACCAGAATTCGCCGGACGTTAGTGGAGGGTGAGCTTCGGGGTGCTTGGACGTTGGCGGGATTTTTTCGCTGGGCCGCGAAATCCCGCTCCCTTACGGTCGCGGCTCCGTCTTGGATGTGGTTAATTCACATAGAAATTGACGGTGCTGGTTTGCATTGCGCCCGAGGTCTTATCTCTTGTCACCAGGGTCAAGGTATAAGAGCCGGACTTGATCGTGAAACCGGACATATAGTTGAGCTGGCCAGGCACGGTGATATCTCGGAGATTGGCAACCGCATTATTATTGAGGTCGGTAATTCTGGCGATTATGTCGAATTTCCCAGATCCCGCAGGAAAGGCGACGCTGATTTGCGTATTTGTCTTCTTCGCCGCGGTGACCGACACAGTGACTTTTGGACCGTCGCCCACCGATGCGAAGACATTCGCGGAATTCGGTACGGAGGCCATAGGCTGCCCGCGGCCCGCCATTAATACCTTCACCTGCGCCGGGTCCGACTCCCCTGCTTTTATCTGAGGCGGCTGCTGAAGGCTCGCGAACCGCAGTGCGTCTTTCTCGGATGGGTCCGCGGTCATGTGGAATTCCCCGGACATGGTGGGGTCGACGAATTCGATAATGATGTTGTTGCCTACGCCGTCTATGTGGCGATAGCGCCATTGCTGGAACGGGAATGTCGATGTCGTACCGCCGCCCTCTTCCGCAGGCCGCGCGTAGACGCCGCCCGATGAGTGGTCTTCAATCTCATCCGGCGGTCCGAAGGTGATGTAGATGCGTCCGCGATCCGTCTTCCAACCCGGAATCTTCGTGGCGTATTGCTCGTTGGCGTACGCGATGCGGCGATAGTGCTCTGTCTTGAATTCGTTCTCCGGCGTACCGGGCGTCGGGTCGCGGCGCTGCCAGAATTGCTGAATGAACTGCTCGCGCTCTTCGTCGTTGTTCGCCTGCTTGAACGCGGCGCGCTCTTCATCGGTGATGATGTAAGCCACGTCTTCGTTCAACCACTTCTTGTACGGCGTTGCGAGCTCCTCGCGCGCCTTCTTTTCCTTGGCTTTGCGCTGCTTTTCCGTCATCGGTCTGGCGTTGGTCTCGCTTTGCGACGGGGGAGCGCTCTGCTGTGGGCCCGTCGTTGGAGCGATCATTTCCTGGCCCGCCGCCAGTTCTCGTCGGAGCTGATCTTTCAGTTGCTGCTCGACGGTTTGCGCCGCCTGCGGAGCTTGGGCGAGCAGTACCCGAGCGGATTTTCTCACCGGCGCGCGCGACGGTTCGACGGCAGCCGGAGCATCCGGCGCCGGCGCCACGGCTGGAATTGGCGCCTGCGGCAGCTGCGCTGGCGGCGTTTGCCAACTGGCGAGCGCAATTCCAGCGCTAACCACCAGGATGCCGGCCGAGATCGCGGGTGTCCAATCGGCGCGGGGCCGCTCGGGTTTCTGTAGCAGACGTCGAATCCGTTTCACGAGACTCCCTCCAGTAGCGGCCAGCGCCAACTCGTGCGCGGCCCATCGATTTTGTTCCAACGCGGTCAGCGCGGCGGCGTACTGTCGCGCATCGCCGGTGGCGGCGACAGCCAGATCGTCACAGCAGTTCTCACGCTCGGCGCGAATCACTGCGGAGATCCACCAGACGGCTGGGTGATAGAAGAGAAGCCCTTCGACGAAGGTCTGCATCAGGTTCACCAGGTAGTCCTGACGGCGGATGTGCGCCAACTCGTGAATCAGAATCGCTTCCACTTGCGCCACAGGCAAACCGGCGAGCAAGCCCACCGGCATCAGAATCACGGGACGCACGTAGCCGATCACCACCGGGACATCGGCCAGACACGATTCCAGCAGCGCAGCCGGTCTGGAGACGCGCACCCGCGCCGCAAGGCCATCGAGACGCTGCTGCCACTCGCCGGCCGCGTGGCACACGCCGGAGCGCCGCAGCCGCCGCGCCGCCATCCATCCGCCCAATGAGCGCAGGTGGAAGAACAGAACGCCGGCGGCCCAGAACGGCGCGATCCAGGGGAGAAAAGCCGTGAGGCTGGGAGCTACGGGCGGTGCGATTTCGGGAACCATCCGCAGCCCCGCTGGTGGGGCCGGGATGGCTACGCGCGGCGCTTTGGCCAGGTCCGTCGGTTTCGGCATGAGGCGAACCAGCGTCACGCCAAAGCTTGCCAACATCAGCAGCATGGCCGCGCACGCCGCGCCATACCGCGCGCGCGAGGACCGCGCCACGCATAGCGCCGCGGCGAGGAGAACCGCGATCAATACGCCTTCCCACAGGGAATGCGCCAGCGCGAGGCTCACCGTTCGGGCGAGCGGCGATTGGACCAGCGGCGTGTGGACCCACAATTCGAGCAGCGTCATTTGGTCCCCTTCTCAAAATCGTCGAGCAGTTTGCGAAGCTCGGCCAGTTCTTCTTTGGATGCCTTACGCGCGGAGAGAGCGCCCATCATCAAGGTGTGCGCCGATCCGGCGAAAGCGCGCTGCAACAGGTCGCCCGCAAGCTGCCGCTGGGTCCACTCGCGCGGCCGGGCAGCCTGATAGATGTGGGCGCGCTGTTTCTCATCGCGGCGCACCAGGCCTTTTTCGGTCATAATCTGGAGCGTCTTGAGGACCGTGGTGTATTGCGTGGGCTTACGCCTGGCGATGGCCTCGTGGACGTCGCGGACCGTGCTGGGACCGCGGCTCCAGAGAATGGTGAGCAGTTCCAGCTCGGCGTCGGTGGGGCGTGGTAGAGTGTCGGACATCGATACGAAGAGGTTACTACGAGATTATTCGTATGTCAAGAGAAAATATTGGCCGGCCTGAGCGCCTCGGCCTCGATCTTTCGCGGCGCAAATGCGGCGACTTCGGCCGGAGACGATTCGGCCCCTCAATGATTTCCCGGATCTTGCCGGCGATTCTTACGAAGCCTTCCCCTGCCGCCATGGGCTAGAATAGGCGGTATGATTTCTGGGGAAAAGACCTTTGAAGACGTCCCCGTCGCTCGCGTTCAAAGTTATTGGAACGCCCGTCCCTGCAATATCCGACATTCGCCGAAAGAAGTTGGCACAAAGGAGTACTTCGACGAAGTGGAGGCGCGTAAGTACTTCGTCGAATCGCATATTCCCCGTTTTGCCGAGTTTGAACGGTGGAACGGGAAGAAGGTGCTCGAGATTGGCTGCGGGATCGGCACGGATACGATCAATTTTGCGCGTCACGGGGCCCAGGTCACAGCGGTGGATCTAACGGAGAAGTCGCTGGAATTGGCGCGGCGGCGGGCTAAAGAGTTTGGACTGGAGGACCGCATTCAATTCTTTCAAGCCAATGCCGAAGAGCTCAGTTCTTACGTGCCGGTGGATACCTATGACCTGGTGTATTCGTTTGGAGTGATCCACCATACGCCTCATCCCGAACGAGTGCTGGAGCAGGTTCGCCGATATATGCGGCCAGGCAGCACGCTCAAGATTATGGTTTATAATCTGTGGTCCTGGAAGGTGGGCTGGATTTTGTTCGTCTATGGCAAAGGGCGGTTCTGGAAGCTGCGGCAATTGATCGCGGAATATTCGGAAGCGCAGACAGGCTGTCCGGTAACTTATAGTTATTCCCGGAAGGACGGCAGCAAACTGCTCGAAGATCGCGGATTTCGGGTTACCGATGTGATGGTGGATCATATCTTTCCCTACAGCATTCCGGAATACGTTCAGTACCGCTATAAGATGATGTGGTATTTCCGCTGGCTGCCAAAGCCGGTATTTCGACGGCTGGAACGCGCATTCGGCTGGCATCTTTGCCTGACGGCCGAAGCCCGGTAGGTCCAAAAGCGACATGGCCGGCGAGCGCCCTTACCTTTCCGTGGTGGTTACTGCGAGGAATGACGACCACGGCGGGAACTTACTGGGGCGAATGCAGGCATTTGTTAACGGGTGGATTGGGCAATCCAAACGGCACGGGCTCACTTCTGAATTGATTTTCGTGGAATGGAATCCACCTGAAAATCGGCCTCGCCTGGTAGATGCCCTGAGTTGGCCCGAGGATTTGGGGCCCTGCCAGGTGCGAATCCTCCAAGTCCCGCCGGACTTGCATCGGCGGTACGCACACGCCGAGGCGCTGCCTCTCTATCAGATGATGGCGAAGAATGCCGGCATCCGAAGGGCCCGCGGCCGATTTGTGCTGGCGACTAACATCGACATCATCTTTTCGGACGAGTTAGTCGGCTTTCTCGCGCAAAGGAAGTTGGAGCCTCGGCGTATGTACCGGATCGACCGGCACGATGTGATGCCAGAGGTCCCGATCGACGGGATCGAGGAGCAACTGGAGTATTGCCGGACGCACCTGATCCGGATCAACGCCCGCGAAGGCACGTTCAATCTGACTCCCGAGGGGCGCCGCGCGCCGAATCCGAGCGATATTGCCGCTAGCGATTCCGGCATCACGTTCGGTCTTGGATGGTTTCCAGTGGAGTGGATTTCGGCCACGGAGAGATTCCGGTGGGCCACGACTTACGCGGAACTTGAGCTGACTCCTCCATATCAAGGCGTGCGCCACTTGAGATTGGATATAGAGCCCGGTCCCGGAGCGGGGAACAGCCCCCTGGAAGTTCTACTGACGACCGCGAAAGGACAGCAATTCGCGAGAGTCACGCTCTATAGCCGCGGCGTACTCAGGGTGCCGCTGGAAGGGATTGCGAACGAAGTCCCCTTTGTCATAAGGTTCCGCGTTTTAAACGGCGGACATTCCATTCCCCTGGACACAAGGATACTTGAGTTCCGGGTCTTCCGGTGCGATTGGGAGCCGGAAATTCAAGTAGAGCCGATCGCGCCGGCGCTGCCGGAGATCCAGGCGCCGGAGTGCGATTGCGACGCGGAAATTCCAGAAGAGCCGCGAGCGCTTTCTCCGGCGCCGGAGCCGCCGGAGATCCAAACGCCCAAGCCCGATTGTGACGCGGGAATTCCAGAACCGCTGATTGTCCATCCAATTGCAGTAGGCCGCCCCCCTCGGCCGCCTTCTCTGTGGGAACGGTTCCAGCGTTTCCTCGCCATGGTGGCTCATGGAGGAGACGTCATCCTGGTGCCGGTTGCAGTTTGGCCGTGGGTGAAACGCGCGGTGCGGCTCTACGTAGATAGCGGAGGATTCACCGGTTTGCTCCGACGCGGATTCAGACGGGAAAAGATCGTAGTGGCATCCGCAACCATCGGGGCAACGCCGCCCAGCACGATTTCCACGTACCCGCAGCAGGTGCAGTTGCAGATTATCGCCGCTACGCCACCCAGCGAGATTCCCGCCGGCCCGCCGCTGGCCCCGATAGACGTGATCGCTGCAGCGCCACCCAGCGAGATTCCCGCGAACGTGCAGCAGGCCCAGCTGCACACGAATGGCTGTGGCGACTTTACACTGATGGCCCTGGAGAATTGGCTCGACCTGCGTGGATATCCGGAATTCGATACGTTCTCGATGCACCTCGATTCGATACTCTGCTTTTCCGCGCACCATGGCGGCGTCGTGGAAGAAGTTCTGCGGGAACCGATGCGCATTTATCATATCGAGCATGGGAGCGGCTCGGGCTGGACGCCAGAGGGGCAAGCTAAGCTGTTCGCCAGGATTGCCGAGCGAGGCCTTTCCATGATCGAGCACCCCGAAGTGATCGCCTGGGCAAAACAAATGCAGAAGCTACGCTGCCCCATGATATTCAACCTGGAGAACTGGGGATTAGCGGATTTCAATTTGCCGGAAACCACGGTCGCACGCTCAACTGTGAACTCGGCGTAGCGGCGGGATATCGAAAGCGAGAAATTGCGAACGGAGCGCCCGCTACGTTGGGGCGCTCGCCGAATAGGCATCGAGCACTTCGGCTGCGGGGCCGTCGAGGAGTATCTGGCCGCGCTCCAGCCACAAAGCCCGGCTGCACAACTCTCTCACCAGCGTCCCTGAATGGGATACGAACAACAGTGTCTTACCTTGCGCCTTGAAACCCCTGATCCGCTCCCGGCATTTTTCTTGAAATGCCTGGTCGCCCACGGCCAGCACCTCATCCACAATCAAAATGTCCGGATCGACATTAACGGCGATCGCAAACGCCAGCCGCATGGTCATTCCCATGGAATAAGTACGAATGGGCTCGTAGATGAAATCGCCTATGTCGGCAAACGCGAGAATCCCTTCGAAGACGTCCGCGGTGCGCTTCCTGCTCAGGCCCAATAGCGACGCGTTCAGGTCGAGGTTTTCGACCCCGGTCAGGTCGGGATGGAACCCAGCGCCCAGCTCGAGCAGCGCTGCCACGCGACCTTTGACTGTGACGCTGCCTTTCACGGGATCGGTCAGACCTGCGACCAGGCTCAACAGCGTGCTCTTGCCGGCGCCGTTCCGCCCCACCACGGCCAAACTCTCGCCATCCTCCACCCGGAAGGAAACATCGCGCAGCGCGAAAAAATCTGAGACGTCGCGCTTCTGAAACAGTTCGCGAAAATGCGCGCGCAGAAGCTTGGCGCCGCCGCCGTGCCGGAAGGATTTGGAAACTCCCGTTAACTCGATCACGCTTCCCGCCTAAAGATAATCGTAAAACCCTCCCTTGCACCGGTGAAACACCCAAGCGCCAACGGCGAGCATGACAAATGAGCCGCCGCCCAGTTGAATCAGCAAAGAGGCCGCCGGGGACGTGTTCTCGAGTAAGATGTTTCTCAATGCCATGACTATTGCCGCCAACGGATTCAGCCTGTATATGTCCTTATACCGATCCGCCACCTTGTCGAACCCGTAAAAAATCGGCACCAGCCAAAAGAGGACGGCATTGATGGACTCCACAACATAGCGGGTGTCTCGAACATACACGTTTACGGCCGACGATAACAAGGACAAACCGCAAACCAATACCACTTCCATTCCCCAGACGAATGGGAGCCAGAGCCAGTGACGGTTCACGCCTTTTCCAAAGCACAGAGCAAAACCGAGCAGCAGTCCGATTTGAATAATGAGATGCAGACAGTTTCCCAATACCGTTGCAATGGGTATCATTTCCCGAGGAACCGATACCCGCTTAATCAATCTGGAATTGTCGACGAGAGAACTGGTGCCGGCGCTCCAGGCCAGGGTAAAGAAACTGAATGGAACCAAGCCGCAAAGGACGAAAACCGGGTAGGAGTCTTCGGTGGTGGAAAAGATCTTCGTATAGACGAAGGTCAGCACGCCCATCATCACGAGCGGATTCAAGAGCGACCAGAATACGCCAAGGGACATATTCCGGTAGCGAACCTTGAAATCCTTCTGGATCAGATTGGCGAGAAGAAATCCGTAGTCCCCGGTCCACATTTAGGGTTGGCGATGGGTCCGACCCGAAGGCCGGCGAATTTTATAATTGTACCGTAGAGTTATGGTCGGGAACGGCGCGAGGCGCTGGGAACTGCTCGCCGAGCGCGACTGGCGCCCGGATCGCGACGAAGATCTCGCAACTGTGAACCGTACGCAAGTCGTCATCCGCAGCGAGTTTCGGGTACGATTCAAACGCTTCCGCACAAAGCTCCGGGTCAGACAGCCATTGCCGCTCGTCATACAGCGGGAAACCCGGATACTCGATCGCCCAGGAGGGAATGCTTTCCTCGGGCACCTTCAAAGATGCCAGTATCCGTCGGACGTTGAGCGGCGGGTAAGTGCCATATCCCCTTTCGTCCAGGAAAAAAGGATGCTCCACCAACTTCCGCTGCACCGCCGCCATGTCCCGGATGCCGATGAAATGGCCGAAAGACATCGCCATGACTCCACCAGGCTTCAGATGCCTTAGGGACCACTCGAGCACGTTCAAACGGGCCGGCTCCGGTATATGCTCCAACGAACTTACGGAGACGATGGCATCGAAGGATTGCTCATAGGCCGGGACGGCGCGGCTAAGATCGCAGCGGGTATAGTTGGTTCGCTCGGGCAGCGTATCCGGCGCCGGAATGATATCCAAAAGTTCCAGCGAGTATCCGCGCGCGGCGTGATCCAGCATGATCCAGGCATTCCCGTGGCCGGATGCCAGGTCGAGCACCGTCCCGGTGTCGGGGATGTAACGCAGCACTTGGCGGCTGGCCCAATTCCAAGGCGAGCGCTGAACCGGAGCCAGGTCGGAGAATAGGTTCTCGCAGTCGCTCCGGTTAGAACGGCAGAGGGCTAGAAGTTCGATATCGGCGCTCAATATTTCCTCTTTTGGCGTTGGCATTAGGCAAGTGCGAAAGCAGCTCCGGTTCCCCGGCGCTCCACTCATTCTAAACCGCGGGCGTCGGGTTCCGAAACTGAGTCTTCGGCCATCGCGCCGTTCAGAAGCTTTGTGCCAAGGTAGAAACGTAGGCTGCGAAACGGAGACTGTGCAACGCAGTCTGGTTCCAGAGGCCACGTGCTAGATTAAGTATTCGTGGATTCGCGCGCCACGCATGCGCGCTGTGGTCCAACTCGCGAATGAACAGGCAAGTTCCATACCCTATTGCAGGGGTCCCGTCGGATTTGCCGACCGGCGGCGGGCTCGAAGTATTCGATGTCCCTGACGCACTGGCGATTAACCGGGCGCGGTTGGCCCACCTGGAGTCTCTCGGGCTGCCACTTTCCGGCAAGTCCGTCTTGGATGCCGGATGCGGGGTTGGGCACCTGGCTCAGTTCTTCGTCGAGCGGGGGTGCCGGATTGTCTGCGTGGACGCAAGTAGCGAAAACATCGATCGCCTGCGGGCGCTCTATCCGCACCTGGAGGCCGCCGTCGCCAACATAGAAACCGACCGGCTGTCCGATTTTGGCGTGTTCGACATCGTTTTCTGCTATGGACTTCTCGACCGCCTGGCCAACCCCGTGGCGGGCCTGGCCAACATCGCTGAAGCCTGTGGCGGCCTTCTTCTGCTGGAGACCATAATTGCCGATCACCCGCTGCCGCTGTGCCGGTTGGCGGACGAACCTTGCGAAACCCTTAACCAGGCCGCCGGCGGCATGGGAAGCAGGCCTACGCCGGCGTTCGTCGCTATGGCTCTCAGCCGTCTGGGATTCCCTTTTGTTTACGCCCCGGTGATTCCGCCCGGTCACCCGGATTTCGAATTTGGATGGCGCGGCGATCTTACGGATTCCCGGGACGGACACCCGCTGCGCTGCATCTTTGTAGCATCGCGCCGCAAGCTCGAAAACAGTCGCCTGGCGCTGCTTTCAGGGGCCGGCGACCTGCGTTCTTTGAATAGGGAGACCCTGCTCCAGAGTGCGCGGGAACTGGCCTTCGTCCGTCCTATCGATACCTATCCGGGTTGGCGCTTCGGCTCCGACTGGGACCGCGCCGAGCCGGCGTTCCAAAAACGGCAGCAACTTTGGCGCGAATTCAACCGCAGACATTTGGAACTTTCATTCGAATATGAGTGGTATGACGGCCTGCGGTTCCATCTCTATCTGGGGAACGACCTCAGCCGTCAGCTATTTATCAGCGGGTGCGCCGACCCCAATGAGTTTGCTCTTCTCAACAAGCTCATCGGCCCGGGAATGGTAGCCGTCGATGCCGGCGCCAACGACGGCCTATACACGCTGTTCCTGGCGCGCCGCGTTGGTCAGTCCGGCAGGGTACTGGCGTTCGAGCCGAGCCAGCGTGAATTTTCCCGCTTACAAAGTAACGTCGACTTGAACCGGCTCGAAAACGTACGGCTCTTTGACGCTGCGCTTTCCAACCAGGACGGCGAGGCGCAGTTGCGAATTGCCGGTTACGAGCATGAGGGGCAGAACACGCTGGGCGGCTTCGTGTATGAAGATGTTGAGACCCTCCGGACGGAACGAGTTCGGACGCTTCGCCTGGACTCGGTGGTGGCCGAAGCCGGCCTGCAGCGCTTGGACTTCTTGAAGATGGATGTCGAAGGCGCCGAAACACGGCTTTTGCAGGGAGCTGAAACCGTGTTGCGAGATTTTCGCCCCGTGATTCTCTTCGAGGTTTTGGATAGCGCGCTCCGCCAGCAAATGAGTAGCCGCGAAGAGTTGGCGCAACTGCTGCGCGAAGCCGGATATGTGCTTTACGCCTTCGATGCCGCGGGTCTGCCGGTGATAGCCGGGAAGGGCGAGTTCGCCAGCAATATGCTTGCGGCGCCGGCTGAGAAACTGCTGCCTGCCGCCTGGTGCGGGGTTCTAAAGCCGCAAACCGCGCTTCCCGCGCCTGCCGTTCGCCCGGGTTTGGCCCTTTGGACCCACCGCCGGGCGGTGGCGGAAACCCAGCCGCGAATCCTGGGGTTTCGCGATGCCGTGGCTGCCTCTGGCGATCTCAGCCTCTATCAGTACGCCCAGCTTCTGGCCACGGTTCTCGAATTCCAACCGGATCTCATTCTCGAGCTCGGACGCGGCCGGGGAAACTCGACGTGCCTCTTCACCGAGGCCGCGAATCAATTGGGCGGATCGGCTCGCGTGATCAGTATCTGCCAATCCCAGGATTGGGAATCGCACACGTTGCCGCGGCTTCGCGCCGTTGTGCCGAGCGATTGGTTCAAGCCGCTCACCGCGCTGAAATCCGACATCCTGCAGGTCGATTATTCGCGTTTGTTGGAAGGAGCCGGCCGCGTGCTCTTATTCTGGGACGCACCCGGATTTGACGTCGCGGAGTGTGTGCTGGGCGCGATTATGCCGTTGCTCGCTCCCATTCAACATCTGATTTTGATGCATGATATTTCCGATAGCCGCCGTGTGTCTTCCGACCACATGAGTTACGGCAACGCCGGTATTTGGAAAGGCGACGATGGCTCGGGGACCGCCATCAAAATCGGGGCAGTGGATTCAGCCGTCGAACAATCCATCGCAGCCCTCGATTTTACTACCAGGAATGGTGTCACTTTCGAGTCGGCCGACCAGAGCTTTCACACCGATCTTACTCCCGGCCAGCGGACCGAATTGCGGGCGCTTCTTGGGGAACTGTTCGACACTCAGGGCCACTGGTTCTATTTCACGTTGAATGAGCGCCCTGGGCCCTATCATTTCCCGCGGTTCACGCAATCGCGCTAGAGTGTACCTTCGTGACAGAATCCCAAAGTGGAGTGACAGGCGTTCCGAACGAATGTCCGGTTTGCGGCCGCGTAACATGATTCCACAGGCTCTGCATACCATCTCGTCGCTGCCTGGGCCGAATCCACCGCCGTACCGGATCGCTGAAATCTACATGTTCGACGCTTGCACTCACAAGTGCGGGTATTGCTGGCTCGCTGAAAGCGGGCAGGTACTCGATTTCGCCCAGCTTGAGCCGTTCAGGGACCCGGCCTTCATCCACAAGATCACCTCATTTTTCTTGTCAAGAACGGCGCCAGGCGCCAAGTGGCTCCTGCAACTAACTGGCGGCGAGCCGCTAATCGCGCCGAATCTGGATCGGCTGGCGGCCCCCCTCATCGAAGCGGGTCATCGAATTGCGTTTTACACTGCCCTTTTGGTTGGTCCGAACCATCCGGGGTTTCGTTTCCTGCTGGCGCATTCCCATCCGCAGGTGGATTACATCATGGCGTCGTTTCATCCCGAAGCGGAGTTGGATGAGCCAAGGTATTTCGAAAAAATCCGCATGTTGAAAGATGCCGGGCACAAGGTATTCCTGCGCTTTGTTGGCCAGCCTCGGCGGCTGGACCGGTTAGAGGAATTGTCCGGCCGCTGCCGCGACCTGGATATCTGTTTCTATCCGACAACATTGATGTCCAACAATTACCCGGGCGCGTATACGCACGAGCAAAAAGATCTGCTGCGCGGGCACTTTTCATCTTTGAGCCAGCATTTACAGTTGGAGGGCGGGCTCGATACCACAAATCTCCATTGCTACGGGGGAAGCCGGATTATCGCCGTCAATCTTCAAACCGGCAACATCACACCTTGCATTACCGTCCACAGTCCCTCACTGGGAAACATCTTTGAGAACAGGCTCGAATTGCAAGAGGCCCCCATCCGGTGCCCGGCGCCCGGCATCAGTTGTATTTGCGACGTTCACTTTCAACAGAACATCGTAATTTCCGCCGAGGACCGCCCCTGCCTGGAAAAACAAATGGATGGGTTCGCGCCGCCGGAAGACTTTCAACCGAAAATGACGGCGCTGCAACAGAACGGTGTGCGTTTCTACGCCAATTCAGGCGCCGGGATCGGGCAGATCGCCGACGATACGCGGGCATTCTATACCATCGATGAAGTCAAGGAGAATTATCGGAAGAATCGGGGCCTGCCGCGCACCAGACTGAAGCGGAACGATATGCGCGAGATCGCGGGCGCGGTCCGGCAGATTCGCGCGGCAGGCGCTGATAGTCATATCCAGCCAGGGACCCCTGCTCGCATAATCACGCCGGCAGCAGCGTGGTCTTATGCCGCGGTACTGCCGTTGGCTATTCCCCCGAGCGTCGCCGGCGAGATCTGGGTCCGTATTCGGACCAGGGTTGTCAAAGGTGAAGCCGGCTTCGGTCTTTTAAATCGGGGGGGCACGGCGTTTCAGGATCGCAGCTTCATAGCCGCCGGCCCGGAGGTCCGAACAATCTTCCTCCAGAGCGCGGATGCCGCCGATGTGGAGAGCCTGATTGTGCAAAACTCCACACTGGACGGGCAGGCGGCGGAGATTCTGCTGGAAGAGGTGACGGTACTCGCGCCCCCCGGCACGTAGACCCTTCGGAAGGCGGGGCCAACAAGGGCGGAGTTACTGGACCAACCAGCTGCCTTGACTTGTCCATCCGCTGGTCGCTCCACTTTCCGATGCGGCATACATGAAGATGCTCTTGTTTCCGTTAAAGTCGGAGGTGATGAAGGTCACGGGCAGATTCAGGATCAAGTCCGTACCCGACGCCGTCACGCTGGCTGCGCCCATGTCGATCGAGCACTGGCTATTGCTCAGCGCGACCGCCGTTCCTGGCGCCACCGGCGAAGACCACACAGTGCCGGCGTCGTTCAGCTGGACCCACTGGTTCGTGGCCCTCGTGTAGAAGAGCATACAGGAATTGGCCGCCGTCGCCGAATTGAAGCTTTGCGTGAACCATACCCACACCGTCGAAAAATCCGCCGTCCCCGCCGAGTCGGTGTAATGCAAGGCGAACGTCTGCTGCGCTCCGCTGCCTGACGCAGGCGTCACTGACGCCGACGCTACCGCTGCCACCACGGGCTGCGGCACGGTCCACGATCCCGCTTGTTGCCATCCGCTGGCCGTTCCGCCAGCCGACGCGGCGTATATGTAGATGCCCTGGCTTCCGTCATAGGCGGCAGTGAAGGTCACGGGCAGGTTCAAGATCAGGTCCACACCCGAGGCCGTCACGCTGGCCGCGCCCACGTTAATCGAGCACTGGCTATTACTCAGCGTGATCGCGGTCCCAGGCGCCACCGGCGAGGACCAGGTCGTGCCGGCGTCGTTCAGGAAGAACAACTGATTCGTGGCCCTCGCGTAGTAGAGCATGCAGGAATTGGCCGACGTCGCCGTGTTGAATTTGGACGTGAACCACACCCACACAGTCGATAAATCCGCCTCCCCCACCGAGTCGGTGTACTGCAACGCGAACGTCTGCTGCGCTCCACTGCCCACCGCCGGAGTCACCGCCCCCCCGGTTATCGGCGCTAGTGGTTGCGGCACGGTCCAGGATCCCTCTGGCTGCCATCCGCTGACCGCCCCGCCAGCCGACGCTGAGTACGTGTAGATACTTTGGCTTCCCTCATAGGCGGAACTGAAAATCATTGGTAGATTCAGGATCAAGTCCGTCCCCGTCGCCGTCACACTGGCCGCGCCCACGTTGACCGAGCACTGGCTGTTACTCAGCGTGATCGCCGTCCCCGGCGCCACCGGCGAAGACCAGGTTGTGCCAGCGTCGTTGAGGAAGAACAACTGGTTCGTGGCTCTCGCGTAGTAGAGCATGCAGGTGTTCGTCGAAGGCCCGAAGTTGGATGTGAACCACACCCACACAGTCGATAAATCCGTCGCCCCCGCCGAGTCGGCGTACTGCAACGCGAACGTCTGCTGCACCCCACTGCCCGATAGCGGCGCCACCGACGTCGCCAGCAGCACAGGCCCGGTTATCGGCGCCACCGCGGGCTGCGGCACGGTCCAGGAGCCCTCTTGTTGCCATCCGCTGACCGCTCCGCTCACCGACGCTGCGTACATGAAGATGCTCTTGCTTCCGTTAAAGGCGGAAGTGAAAGTCATCGGTAGATTTAGGATCAAGTTCGTCCCCGTCGCCGCTACACTGGCCGCGCTCATGTTCACCGAACACTGGCTATTACTCAACGTGACCGCCGTCCCTGGCGCCGCGGGTGACCAGACGGTGCCGGCGTCGTTGAGCTGGAACAACTGGTTTGTGGCCCTCGCGTAGTAGAGCATACAGGAATTCGCCGACGTTGAACTGAAGCTTTGCGTGAACCACACCCACACCGTCGACAAATCCGTCGCCCCCACCGAGTCGGTGTAAAGCAACGCGAACGTCTGCTGCGCTCCACTGCCCGACGCCGGCGTCACTGACGCCACCGCCGGCCCCGCCACAGGAGGCTGCGTTACGGTCCAGGCGCCTTCGGCTTGCCAAGCCAGAGTTACGCTGGAACTCGCCGCCTCCATGTATAGGGTTTTCGTTCCAACGAATGCCGCCTGAAACGAGAGCGATAGAATTAGCGTCAACACGTTTCCGGATATCGAGGCGCCCGACCCGGTCCCGGTCAGCGTGCACTGGCTGTTTTGCTGCGTCCCGCTGCCCGGAGTTAAGGAGCTTGCCGGCTGCGCACCCGCATCGGTATACAACATCAGCGTGTTCTGAGCCCGGTTATAGATCACCGCGCAGCCGCCCGGCATAGTGGACGTCGCATTGAACAGCATGCCAACGCTGGCCAGATCCGAGCCCCCGTTCGAATCCGAAAACTGAAAGCTGAACGCCTGCTGCGACCCGCTGCCCGAAGAAGGCGTCACGGGGCCCGCCGTTAGCGTAGGCGGCGGGGGTTGCGGTACGGTCCAGGATCCCTCTTGTTGCCATCCGCTGACCGTTCCGCCATTAGAAGCCGCGTACATGAATACGCTTTTGTTTCCTGCGTAGGCGGAGGTGAATGTCACCGGCAGGCTCAAAATCAGATCCGCGCCCGAGCCCGTCGCACTGGCGGCTCCCATATTGATCGAGCACTGGCTATTGCTCAGCGTTCCTGCCGCGCCCGGGACCACGGGAGACCAAATCGTGGCGGCGTCGCTGAGGAGGAACAACTGGTTTGTGGCCCTCGCGTAGTAGAGCATACAGGAATTCGCCGACGGCGAGCTGAAGCTCTGCGTGAACCACACCCACACCGTAGATAGATCCGTCGCCCCCGCCGAATCGGAGTACCGCAAGCTGAACGTTTGCTGGGAACCGCTGCCCGAGGCCGGCGTCACAGATACCACGGAAGGCCCTACCGGCGTTGCGGCCCAGGAACCCACGAGCTGCCACGCGCCGGTGGTGGAAGGGTCCACCGCATCCATGTATATGTTTTTCACTCCGTCGAACGCTGTCTGAAAACTGATCGACAGATTCAATGTGAGCGTATTTCCAGAAACCGAGACTGTCGATCCAGCGCCGTTCAGGATGCATTGGCTGTTCTGCTGCGCGCCGCTTCCCGGCGTAATGGAACCGGCTGGCTGCCCGCCGGAATCGGTCAACAGCATAAACGTATTCTGCAGCCGGGTGTAGATCACCGCGCAGGCGCTTGTAGTGGTCGCCGTTGCATTGATCAGCGCCCCGGCCGTTGTAAGATCCACAACTCCGGCGCTGTCGGAAAACTGGAAGCTGAACGTCTGTTGCGGCCCGCTACCCGATGAAGGAGCCGCCGCCATGGTAATCGTGACCGCCGTATTCCATGTGCCTTGCAGTTGCCACGTCGCAGCCTGGTATGAATTCGCCGCCTCAATATAAACATTTTTCGTCCCCACAAACGCCGGTTGAAAACTCAGCGTCAGATTCAGCGTCAGCGTGTTGCCGGATGCCGACGCGCTCGCCCCGCTGCCACTCAATACGCACTGGCTGTTCTGCTGCGTCCCGCTGCCGGGCGTAATAGAAGTCGCCGGAGCCGCCCCCGCGTCCGTGAGCAGCATCAACGTATTCTGCGCACGGTTGTACATCACCGTGCAGGCGCCCACGGTACTCACTGTCGAATTGAACAACATCCCGACAGTGGTGAGATCCGTCTCCGCCAGCGAGTCCGTGACCTGCAGAGTAAACTTCTGCTGCGTTCCGCCTCCCGAAGAAGGCGACACCGCCATAGTCACAAGAGGCGGCGAAATCCACGTTCCTTCCAGCTGCCAATTCGCCGCCTGGTAGGTGCTCGCTGCCTCGGCGTACAGGTTCTCCGTTCCACTGAAGGCGGGCTGGAAACTCAAAGCAATGCTGAGCGTCAGCACATTTCCGGAGACCGACGCGCTCGACCCCGCTCCGTTCAACACACACTGGCTGTTCTGCTGCGTCCCACTGCCTGGGGTAATGGCACTCGCTGGAGCCGCCCCCGCGTCGGTTAGCAGCATCAGCGCATTCTGCGCCCGGTTATACGTGACCGCGCATGCGCTCGCCACGCTGGTAGTCGAATTAAACAACAGGCCAACGGTCGTCAGGTCCACCGCGCCCAGCGGATCGGAAACCTGGAGACTGAACGTCTGCTGCGTCGCGCTTCCGGAAGACGGCGTTACCGACATCGCCGGTGCGGCCGCCGTAGCCCATGTGCCTTCCGCTTGCCAGGTGAGTGTCTGGTAGGCATTCGCAGCGTCCATGTACACATTTTTCACGCCGGTGAACGCCGCCTGGAAAGTAAGCGTCAGGTTCAGCGTCAGCGCGTTCCCCAATGCCGACACGCTCGACCCGCTGCCACTCAATACGCACTGGCTGTTCTGCTGCGTTCCAGCGCCTGGAGCGATCGCGCTCGCCGGCTGCGCGCCCGCATCGGTCAGGAGCATCAGCGTATTCTGCGCACTGTTGTAAATCACGGCGCAGGCGCCCGCGACGCTCGCTGTGGTATTGAACAAGGCCCCAACTGTGGTTACATCGCTGGCAGCCAGGGAATCCGTCACCTGGAAAGTGAACTTTTGCTGCGTACCCCCTCCCGACGACGGGGTCACTGCCATGGTCACGACGGGCGGCGAGGTCCACGTGCCCTGCGGCTGCCAATTCACCGTTTGATACGCGCCGATCGACTCGGCATACAAATTCTTCGTTCCGCTGAACGCAGGCTGGAAACCGAGCGCAACGCTAAGCGTCAACGTATTCCCCGACGCCGATGCGCTCGATCCGGCCCCGTTTAGCACGCACTGGCTGTTCTGTTGCGACCCGCTTCCGGGGACTATGGAACCAGCCGGCTGCGCGCCCGCGTCGGTTAACAGCATCAGCGCATTCTGCGCACGGTTGTAGGTAACTGCGCATGCGCCCGCCGTGCTCGTGCTCGAGTTGAACAGAATTCCAATCGTGCTTAAATCCGTAACCCCCAGTGCATCCGTCACCTGAAGACTGAATGTCTGCTGCGTTGCAATGCCAGCGGACGGCGTGACCGAGATCGCCGGCACAGGCGCTGAAACCCACGTACCCTCCAACTGCCAGTTGACGATCTCATAGGGATTGGCGGCATCCATGTATATGTTTTTCTGCCCGAGGAAAGCCGGCTGAAAGGTGAGCGCCAGGCTCAGCGTGAGCGTGTTACCGGCTACCGAGACGCTCGACCCGGCTCCGTTTAGCACGCATTGGCTGTTCTGTTGCGATCCGCTTCCGGGGGCTATGGAACTGGCCGGCTGCGCGCCCGCGTCCGTCAAGAGCGCCAGTGAGTTCTGCACGCTGTTGTATATCACCGCGCAAGCGGCAGCCGTGGTCGCGGCCGGGTTGATCAGGATCCCGACGGTGGTGAGGTCGGTTCCCGCCAAAGAATCGGTTACCTGAAGGACGAATTTTTGCTGCGACCCGCCTCCCGACGACGGCGTCACCGCCATGGTCACGACGGGCGGCGAAGTCCAAATGCCCTCCTGCTGCCAGCTCATGGTTTGAGAGACGCCGATCGCCTCGGCGTAGACGCTCTTGGTTCCGCTGAATCCCGGTAGAAAGCTAACTGCGAGGTTCAACACCAGCACGTTCCCCGACAGCGCGACATTGGACCCGCTACCGTTCAGGACGCATTGACTATTCTGTTGCGTGCCGCTGCCGGGGCTCAAGGAGCCGGCCGGTTGCGCGCCGGCATCGGTCAATAGCGCCAGCGTATTCTGCGCCCGGTTGTATAGGACCGCGCAGGCGGCGGTTGTACTCACCGACGAGTTGAAGAGCAGGCCGACAGTTGTCAAATCCGCCGCGCCCACCGGATCGGAAACCTGAAGGTTGAACGTCTGCTGCGTCCCGTTCCCAGCGGATGGCGTCACCGATACGGTGAGCGCCGAGGCCACAACCCACGTACCTTCCACCTGCCAGTTGACCGTCTCATACGCGTTGGCCGCGTCCATGTAGGTGTTCTTCGTTCCGGTAAATGCCGGCAGAAACGTAATCTGCAGACTCAGTGTCAGGGTATTGCCCGCGACCGATACGCTCGACCCGCTGCCGCTCAACACGCACTGACTGTTCTGCTCGGTCCCGCTGCCGGGCGCGATCGAACTGGCAGGCTGCGCCCCGGCATCCGTCAGCAACGCCAGGGTGTTCAGCGCCCGGTTATACAGTACCGAGCAGGCGCCGGTCGTGCTCGTAGTCGAACTGAAGAGCACGCCAATCGTTGTCAGATCCGTCGCCGCCAGCGAATCCGTCGCCTGGAAACTAAATACTTGCTGCGTACCTGCGCCCGAGGATGGCGACACCGCCATGGTCACCACCGGCGGCGACGTCCACGTGCCTTCCTGCGTCCAACTCAGCGTCCCGTAACTGCTCACCGCGTCCATGTATACGTTTTTCGCGCCGGCGAATGCGGGCTGAAAGCTGAGTGCGAGGTTGAGGGTCAGCAGGTTTCCCGCTACCGACACGCTCGACCCGGCGCCGTTCAACACGCACTGGCTGTTCTGCTGCGTCCCGCTGCCCGGCGTAAGCGTGCCGGCCGGCTGCGCTCCCGCGTCCGTCAACAACGCTAGGGTGTTTTGCGCGCGGCTGTATGTCACCGAGCACGCGCTGGTGGTACTGGTGGAGGTATTGAATAGCGCGCCTATGCTTGCCAGATCCGTCGCGCCGAACGAGTCGCTTACCTGAAAGTTGAAGGTCTGTTGCGTGGCATTCCCCGAGGCCGGCGTAGCCGTCATGGCGATTGCCGGCAGCACTCCCCACGTGCCCTCAGCTTGCCACGCCGTGATTTGAAACGGATTCGACGATTGCATGTATATGTTCTTCGCGCCGGCGAAGCCGCCTTGGAAGGTTATGGCCAGGTTTAGCGTCAGCAGGTTGCCCGAAAGCGACACGCTCGACCCGCCGCCGCTCAGCACGCACTGGCTGTTCTGCTGCGTCCCGCTGCCCGGCGTAAGCGTGCCGGCCGGCTGGGCTCCCGCGTCCGTCAACAACGCTAGCGTGTTCAGCGCGCGGTTGTAGATCACCGCGCAAGCGCCAGTCAGGCTCGAGGACGTGTTGAACAGCGCTCCAACCGCGGTCAGGTCGGCTGCTCCATTAGCATCCGAATATTGAAAGCTGAACGGCGGCGGCGCTCCGCTTCCCGAATTCGGGGTGACGCTGACATTCACCGGACCCACGTTGAACACGTACTTGGTGACGAATGCGCCGTAGTTTCCGGCGTTCGATGTCTGATAGGCATTCAATACCGGAAAGTTCGCAGAGAGCGTCCAGCCCGCGACATAAACGCTGCCGGATGAATCGACGGCGATGCCCGTCGCCGTGTCGGAATCGTCTCCACCCAGGTAGGTCAGGAAGGACACGGAATTGCCGGCCGGACTCAGCTTCCCCACGAAGGCGTCGGTGCTTCCCACGCTTCCGATCGTCGACTGGACTGCGCTGACTACCGGCAGATCGATCGAATAAGTGTACCCGCCGATATACGCATTGCCGCTCGAATCCACCGCGACCGCGTTGCCGGCGTCCAGCCCCGAGCCACCCAGATAAGTGCTGTACACCAGCGCGCCCGCCGCGCTCATTTTCGCCATAAACGCGTCCGACGACCCGTTGAGCGTCGATTGCGCCGGATTCATCACCGGAAAATTCGCCGATGATGTCACGCCCGCAATATACGCGTTCCCGGCGCTATCGAGCGCGATTCCCTGACCCGCTTCCGGATACCCCGTTCTTCCGCCGCTCCCGCCCAGAAACGTGCTGAACAGAAGGGACGTGCCAGCCGCGCTCAGCCGGGTAATGAAAGCGTTCTGCCCTCCGCCGTTAGCTCCCTGAAATGCGCTGGCCATCGGAAAATCGGTCGAGGATGTCGAACCGGTAATATAGGTGGTTCCGCTCGCGTCCACTGCGATCGCCGCGCCGTGGTCGAGATTCCCGCCGCCGATATAGGTGCTGTAAACCAGGCTCGCGCCGGTTGAGCTCAGCTTCGCTACGAAGGCGTCCTGTCCTCCGTGATACGTCTTCTGAAATCCGCTCGCGCTTGTCGGGAAATTGGTGGATGTGGCGTCGCCCACAACGTAAGCGTTGAAACTGGAATCGAGCGCGATGCCATTCCCGCTATCCGAGCCGTTTCCGCCCAGAAATGTGCTGTATGCCAGCCCGTTGCCCGTAGGCGTCAACTTGACGACAAACGCATTCTGCCCGCCGGCCAGACTGGCCTGCAGAGCGTTCCGCACGGGAAAGTTGGCGGACTGAGTCCAGCCCGTCACGTAGGCCGCGCCGGTGGAATCCACGGCGATTCCGAGAGCCTTATCCTCGCCTGTTCCGCCCAAGTACGTGCAGTAAACCAGCGCATTGCCTGTGGAGTTCAGCTTGGCCACAAACGCATCGTTCCCGCCGCCGTTCGCCGCTTGCTCGGGGTTTAGCGTGGGCAGATTGTAGGACGCCGTAAAGCCGGCGATGTATGCGGCGCCGGTGGAATCCACCGCCAGCGCATTGGCGGCGTCGGCCCCCGACCCTCCCAGTAAGGTGCTGTAGGAAAGCACGGGATCGATCACCAGAGGCAGGGAACGGTCATAGGCACCCACGGCGAAACCAAACGCGCCATCCGCGCCCGCCTGGAAATGGCTCTCTACGGCGACTCGTTTCCCCCTGCGAATTTGGTATGCCTCCGGCGCGCGCTCACGTATGGTTTCTCCGTTCACGGAAATCGCCAGCGCGCCGTCCGCGTCGATTCGAACTTCACCGGCGCCTAAATACCGCACGCGGATTAGCGATGGGTCGGCGCCAGCGGCCACCAGGAACTCGGATTTCAGATTCCGCCCGCTGCCGCCATAAACCATGTCGATGCCCGCATACAGATCGCGATACGCCACCGCGCCGTACATAGGCAACCCAGCGCGCCAGTTCTCCTCGCCGCCAGTGAAAAAGTTCACGCGCCCGGCCAATGGACTTGCGCCCTCTATCCGCACTTTAGGATTGGCGCCTTCCAGGTGCATCCGAAGCGACGATCCGAACGTCTGAAATACGGCCTCGTCCTTGAGGAAATAGGCCGTCAGTCCGGAGCCTTTGGCCATGAACCGCACTTCGAGCGCGGTTTGCCCGTCGTTGGCGACAAAGAACAACGGAATGCCATGCTCCGCCGGCCCCGCGGCCAATGCTGGAAAAGCCGCCAGCAATGCAATAAGAAAGGTATGCTTAGCCATCCACCCGGTAATTCGGCGGAAACTGCCTTAGTCTTTAGAGATCGCGCCGGCTTTACAACAGCCAAACCGGTCACGACTGTGATATTTTTGCTCGCAGAGGATGGGTGCGGGCCCGTCCACCAATGAGGTATCGCCGCGCGTGCCGCCCCAATCTGAGGAAATCACGGACTTATTGAAAGCCTGGGGCGGCGGTGACCAGGCCGCCCTGGATCGGCTGGCTGAAGAGGTGTATGGCGAATTGCGCCGCATGGCCCGCCGATACATGAAGAATGAACGCCAGGGCAATACGCTGCAGACCACGGCACTGGTCAATGAGGTCTATCTCCGCCTGATAGACGTGACGAAGGTCGAATGGCAAGAGCGCGCGCAGTTCTTTGCCATGGCGGCGCAGATGATGCGGCGCATCCTGGTGGACGCCGCTCGCAAACGGGCCGCGCACAAGCGCGGCGGCATGGCGGCCAAAGTGAACTTCGAGGAAACGGCCGTCTTATCCCCCTCGCAGGATCGCTCCATTCTGGCTCTGGACGAGGCCCTGACAGCGTTCTCACAGTTGGCTCCGCGCCAGGCGAAGGTTGTCGAGCTACGTTATTTCGGCGGATTGACGGAGGAGGAAATCGTCGCCACACTCGAAATCTCTCCGCGCACTGTCAGGCGCGATTGGGATCTCGCTAAGGCTTGGTTAGTGCGGGAGCTGAGCCGCTAGAATCAGATCAGAAGGGATTGTCTGCCAGCCATGAACCCGGAGCGGTTCCGGCAAATCGAAGAGCTATACCACGCGGCTCGCGAGGGAACCCCCGAGCAGCGCGCGGCAATGCTGGCCCAGACCGATCCCGAATTGCGCCGGGAAGTAGAGTCGCTGCTCGCACGGCTATCCGGCTGTGGATTCCTGGATCGGCCCGCTATCCAGAACGCCCCGGATCTGCTGGAGGATTCGACT